>CANKWG010000165.1 GCA_947487325.1 Oxalobacteraceae bacterium
CGTGCTGCAACTACTCAGACTCAGCATGAGCATGAGCATGAGCATGAGCAGTGGCACTGGCAGCCAGCGGGAGATTACGGCAGTCATCACTATTTGCCTTTCCCCGGTGCGGTCGCGTTGTACATCACCGAGCTGGCTGTTGGCAGCACGACAGGCGAATAGCTCACTGCGCTCTTGTTATCGGCGGTGGCTTGCATTTTTGCTTCGTAATCGGCCTTGGCAGATTCGTGGCCCAACTCAAAGCCGAGCATGATCAAGAGTGCCACCAGCAGCACAGAGCACACTGTGCAAATCATGACCAGACGCGGCGTCATTAGTAGCGTAATTTTCATGCGACCTCCACGGTCATTTGGCCGGGCATCGATACCTCAATCGATCCTCCCCAATTGCACATCAGTTTCGAGCCATCATTCAAGGCAGGCATGTTGGCGATCTGTACGGTTGGCGAGCCCGGCACCCAAGGCGCCACCGTCATCGGTATGCAAGGCATGGGTGTGAGCACACCCAAGGCCGCCGCAGTAGCGGCAGCGACCATGGGATTGGCCATGGACTGACACATGCCGAAGGGCATGATGTTCATCATGGGTATGTTATCCATGATGTTGGCCGATGGTGCGCCCGACATGACGCAATTCATTGGCAGCACGTTCAGCGTCCCCGGTGCCATACCGAACGAGCATTTCAACATCGCGCCTGAACAAACTAGTTTGCCCATTAGCTCCCCCTGAACAGTTTTTCGAACCGTTCTGCCATACGTGGCGCCTCGCCGCCTTGCGGTTTACCGTTCTGATCAAAGCGCGCCGCATCACCCACACTCAATCCCTTGTCAAAACTGCTGCGCTCCATCACCTGTCCATTGGTCCAGTAACGAATCATGGGGCCGTGCAGCACATTGTCTTTGTAGGTGGTGCGTTGAATTACTGTGCCATCGCTGGTCAGGTCTTCAATGACACCATCCAGTTTTCCGTCCTTGTACTGCGCACGACGAACCAAGCGGCCGTGCGTGTAATAACGCGCTTCACCTTGTAGCAGGCCCTTCACAAAATTCAGCTCAGCGGCCACATTGCCGGCACCGTCATACGCGGTGGTGAGACCGTGCGCCTGACCTTGCTCATATTGCTGCTTCATCTGCAGACGATCATTAAAGTGATATTCGCTACTGCCGTGACGCTGTCCGTCACTGTAGGCAGCCCGCTGCAGCAGACGACCGTATTCGTCATAGCTCTCGGTCGGGCCATGTAATTGACCGCTGCGCATGCTCACGGATTGACGCAGACCGCCATCGTCCCCAACGATGCGTACTGCCTCGGTCGGTTGAATGTTCGAAATGTCGTCGCTCATGATCAGTAGGTTCTCAATTGATTTTCACCATGCCGCCCTTGAGGGTTAGCATGCCACCGCCATTAATCTCAGCGGAGGCCGAAGCTTTGCCGGCGATCGACAATGCCTCGGCTTTCAGATCAGCGCCTGCCTTGATGCCAAAGGAAGTACCTGCCTCGCTCTTGAGTTCGGTTCCGGCCTTGATCGTCGTAGCGGTAGCCGAGGTCATGGAAATCGTCTTGCCTGACTTGAAGGTAATGCTGCCGGTGACATCAATAACCAGATCGCCGGTGATCTTGATGGTTGACTTCCCTTTGATGGTCTGGAGCATGTCCTTCGTCACTTCCAAGGTGTAATTCTTTTTAACCGTATGCGAGAAATTACCCGTGTTCTCATGGGTCTCATCACCGGTCACACTCACGTCGCGCGTACCGCCAACGGAGTGCGATTCATTACCCTGCGTGACCTCAATCGTGCGATCACCTTTTTTGATCAGATGCTCTTCTGATCCTTTGTAGAGCGTTGTCTCAAGATCATCTTCCACGTCAATTTTCAGATCACGCTCTGCATGAAAATAAAGCTCTTCGTCACCCTTTTTGTCTTCAAAGCGAATCTCATTGCCATGCATGCGACCCGCTTCAATGGCTGTGGTCTTTGAAATGCCATTACCCGTTTTTGTCGGGCGTGAACGCAATACACTTTGCGTTTGCATTTTGGGTAAATCGACAGGCGTAGCGCGTTCACCGTTGTAGACGCAACCGGTAATGATGGGGCGATCGGGATTGCCATCCAGGTAGTTGATGATGACTTCTTGTCCAATGCGGGGAATAAACAGACTGCCCCAGCCATTGCCGGCCCAGGTTTGAGAGACTCGCACCCAGCATGAAGAAGTATCGTTCTTCGTATTCGAGTGATCCCAGTGAAACTTCACCTTCACCCGACCCATGGTATCGGTCCATATCTCCTCGCCGCTTGGACCTACGACTACCGCAGAATGACTGCCGGGCACCACCGGTTGAGGGATGCTGCGAGGTGGACGAAAGGTCACTGACGCCGCAAACGCTTCGAAATGATTGGTGTAGGTCGACGGTGTGGCGCGATGTGTCACCCGACGCAGCGCATAGCGCAGATTGAGTTTGCTGTTCGGATGTGCCGTCAGCGTAAACGCGCCACCCGCATGTAGGCTATTGCAGACGCTCTCTCCCTCAACGGTTGATGCATCAACCTGACTGGCTTGCACTCGCAGGCTCAGAATTTTTTTTCCGTCATCCAGTGTTTGCCGCAGATAAGGATAGTCATAGAACGTGCCACGCCCTTTGGCGCCCGCGGCATTGGCCATCAAGGCGGTGCTAGGTGTGGGGTAGGCATAATCAGCGCCCGTAAACGTCTGTGTGACTAACTGACCACTGGCTTCAAAGCGCAGCACACTGTCGGGAAAGTTGTGGCTGTCGCTGCGCCCACGCAAAATAAGCGTCGACTTTTCGCAATCGGCAAACGCGCTCGGATCGTCGGCCAGCACCAGAGTATGAGCCGAGCCACTGAAAGTGAAATAGTAAAAAATACCTTCCTGTGCCATCAATCGCATGATGAAATCTAGCGGTGTTTCATCATACTGAACGCAATATTCACGTGGGGTGTATGAGCCTTTGAGTTTTTTCTCGAAGCTGACACTGTGCGCACCGAGGATGGACTCGATGATCTGCACCACGGTTTTGTTTTGAAAAATCATGCGGTCGCGTGAAAGTGACAGCAGCCACAGCGCAGGCACCATTTCGGCGCTGTAAAAGGCAAAGTCAGCGTCCATGCCAGACTGTGTAAAACGGCGGATCACACCGCTGAAATTACGTGTCATGCCATTACTGTGTTTCACCGTGACCGTAGCTACCGTACCGATGATGGTGTTGGGGTCCAGTGCAATCTGCGAGGATTTCATCGACAGATGGAACTCGAAAGTCTGGGACAGTGATTCGGTACCCGAAAACTCTTCCAGCAGCAGCACGTTGGCACCAAAGGCGGAGCTGACTGACAGCAGGGCGTGATCTTGATTGAAGCCGGTTCTCATCGCGCCGACTCCTTGTTATGCAGAGCAAACTTGAAGCTGAGAGGGCTATCGAGCGATAACACCACTTCGTTGAAGGTGCGGCCGTCTGCGATATGCTGCAGCACCTGCGATGCCAGCTCGGGCAGCAGCGTTTGCGTCACGATGTGGTCGATATTCCGCGCACCGCTTTCGACTTCGTGGCAGCGTGCGACGATGGCATCAGCGACTGCGTCATGCCAAATAAAATGTGCGCCGTGATTTTGAAGGATGCGCGCGGCCAGCTGCGAGAGCTTGATATCCACGATGGTGCGAAGCTGCGCGTCTGCAATGGGTCGGTAAGGCACCAGAATGACTCGCCCCAGAAACGCCGAAGGAAATTGGCGCAGCAAGGCTGGACGCAGCGCAGCCGTCATGGATTCCAGATTCGCCTGTGGCTGCTGACGACAGGTCTCGACAACGACTTCTTGTGCCGCATTCGACGTCAGGAGGATGAGCGTATTTCGGAAATCGATGCTGGTGCCTTCCGCATCATCCATCGTGCCCTTGTCGAAGACCTGGTAAAACAGTTCCAGCACATCAGGATGTGCTTTTTCCATTTCATCGAGCAGAATCAGGCTATAGGGTTGTCTACGTACGGCTTCGGTTAACACGCCGCCCCGACCATAACCGACGTAACCCGGCGGCGCACCTTTCAGTCCCGACACCGAATGGGCTTCCTGGTACTCGGACATGTTCACCGTAATCATATTTTGCTGACCGCCGTACAACAGATCAGCCAGCTGACAGGCGGTTTCTGTTTTGCCGACACCGCTCGGTCCCACCAGCATAAACACGCCCACAGGCTTGATCGGATCATCAAGTCCGGCGCGATAGCTGCGTACGCGGCGCGCAATTGTATCCAGTGCCTGATCCTGTCCGATGATGCGTGCCTGCAGTCGTTCATGTAAATGCAGCACGGCTTGTTGCTCATCGTCGAGCATGCGACCCAAAGGAATACCCGTCCAATCGGACAGCACTTCGGCAATCACGCGACGATTGACAGCGTCATGTACCAGTGGCTGCTCGCCCTGCAAGGCCTTTAGCTTAGCTTCGAGAGCGATCAATGTGTCGGACTGCGCGGAGGTACCTGAGGTCTGTTGTAGTTCAATACGCAGCACTTGCAGATGAGCGACCTGCTGTCGCTCTTCCTGCAGACGTTGTTCAAGCGTTGCAAATTGCTCCCGCAATGCACCCAATGCGGATTCACTCTCGGCGATAGCGGTGGCGCGATCTTCCCCAGCATTAGTGTCGCGCTGATAGAGTCGCAGCTGATGCTCGGTATCGGCGATATCCCTACGCAGCGCTTCCATCACTGCGGGTAGAGCGGCCTGACTTTGTGCCACGCGTGCGCAGGCCGTGTCCAAGATGCTGATCGCTTTGTCGGGCAGCTGGCGTGAACGCAGATAGCGGTGTGAGAGATGGACCGCATCGCGTACTGCTGCATCAAGAATTTGTACCTGATGATGCTGTTCGAGTTTGCCAACGATACCGCGCAACATGCCCACGGCGACCGCTTCGCTGGGTTCATCGACTTTGATGACCTGAAAGCGCCGTGTCAGTGCCGGATCCCGTTCGATACTTTGTTTGTACTCTGACCAGGTAGTAGCTGCAATGGTGCGCAGCTCGCCGCGCGCCAGCGCAGGCTTGAGCAGATTGGCGGCATCACCGTGGCCTTCGCTACCGATCAATTGATGTGCTTCGTCCACAAAAAGTACGATGGGCTTGGTCGAGGCTTTGTCTTCGGCAATGACTTGCTGAAGACGATG
>CANKWG010000166.1 GCA_947487325.1 Oxalobacteraceae bacterium
AGTTGATGGAGCCCAGCCACCAGTGACCTAATGCGGCGATGGCGGTCAAAGGTACGGCATAAGCGATGTCGGTGCCCGCGATCTCGGCGGGTTTCAGGTTCGGATAAAGCAGAACCAGAATGGTGGCGCCAATTGCTCCAGCGCCGATTGAGGACACCGTGACCAGTGCGCCAATACCTGCACCAGCAATGATGGTGGCGGCAACCTGTACGCGTCCGTGTAGCTGTTTCTCGGGGTGCGCGCTCATCCAGGCCTGCATGCGACCACGGAAGATAATGGCAATCACGGTCAGAATCACGGAAAACGCGATTGCGTAGCGAATAATCTGGCCAATGTGCTTGTCCAGCGCGCCGAAATACTTCAGGCCGATGGTGGCCACCACTGCAGCGGGCAGGGCGCCCAGGCACAGGCGCTTGACGATGTCCCAGTGCACATTCTTTTTGACCCGGTGCACGATGGTGCCGGCACTCTTGGTAATTGCAGCAAAGGCGAGGTCCGTGCCGACCGCCACGGTTGGGTTGATGCCAAAAAGCAGCGTCAGCAGGGGCGTCATCAGCGAGCCACCGCCCACGCCGGTCAGACCGACCAGCAAGCCGACGGCAAATCCTGACGCTACATAAGTTAAAGTCATAAGGCCTCGCGCAGAGAAGCCAGAATGCTAATAAACTCCTTCCTTATTCCAAACAACAGAGTATTTATTTGCTTATATGATTCTCAGATATAAGCAATTAAAACCCCAATAGCCCGATTTTCGGGTGGTTTTGTTTGTTTTATGAAAACATTAAGCACCGTTTTCCGGGAAAGATCATGAATATTCATCAATTCCGCTTCGTCCGAGAGGCCGTAAGGCAAAACTTCAACCTGACTGAGGCCGCCAAGGCGTTATTCACTTCGCAGCCCGGCGTATCCAAAGCGATCATTGAGCTCGAGGAAGAGCTAGGCATCGACATCTTCACTCGTCATGGCAAGCGCATCCGCGGCCTGACCGAGCCGGGGCGGGAGGTATTGAAATCTGTGGAACTGATCCTGCAGGAAATCGAGGGTCTCAAGCGCATCGGCAAGGAATTTGCCGCGCAGGATTCCGGCAGCTTCACGATTGCCACCACCCACACGCAGGCCCGCTATTCATTGCCGACCGTGGTGCAGGCGTTTTCGCAAAAATTTCCGAAGGTACGTTTATCGCTGTTGCAGGGAAATCCCCGTCAGGTCGCCGAGATGGTGCTCAATGGTCAAGCCGATGTGGCGATTGCCACCGAAGCTATCGCCGATATTGATGGTTTGGTGACCATGCCGTGCTTTCAGTGGGAGCATCTGGTGGTTGCGCCGCCGGATCATCCACTGAGCCGACAGAAGACCCTGACCCTGGAAGACATCGCGGCTTATCCGTTAATTACTTATGACACCGCTTTCGCCGGCCGCAAAAAGATCGATCAGGCCTTCGCGCGGCGGGGGCTGAAGCCGGATGTGATTCTTGAAGCCATTGATGCTGATGTCATCAAGACCTATGTCGAGCTGGGAATGGGCGTGGGCATCATCGCGGGTCTGGCTTACAACGCAGCTCGCGATGTCAATCTGACGGCGATATCTGCGGGTCATTTGTTCGGTACCAATCTTTCGCGAGTGGCACTGAAGGAAGGCGCGTACTTGCGCGGGTACGTATTCACCTTCATTGAACTGCTCGCACCCAGCTTGTCGCGCAAGCTGGTTGAACAGGTATTAGCGGGGCAAAAAGACAGCTATGAGCTATGAGCAAGCCTGGCAGAAGATTCCCATCAATCGATCACAGTTTTTTCCGGTAAAGGGATACGCAGACTGATCAGGGTGCCTTTGCCCGATCGAGATGCCACCGAAAAATCGCCGCCCAATAAAGCGACACGCTCCCGCATCTCGCGCAGACGATAGTTTAGTGGTGTGTTTGCTTGCGCCGATGCCGGATAGCCTTTGCCGTTGTCGATAATCTCCATCAGCAATTCAGAGCAGCCATCGTAAAGATGTATTTCTGCGGCACTCGCCTGAGCATATTCACGAATATTGGCGCACGCCGCCTGTGCGATTCTGAACAATTGGGTGACCAGCGAAGGGTCCAGAGCCATCTCATCATCGTTGCTGCGGAGCTCATAGTGAATACCGGTCTGGTTCTCCTGCTCAGTGGCCAGCCAATCGAGTGCGGCGACGATACCTGCATCCAGAATACCCGGACGGATCTCGGTTGAAATCTGCTGAACTAAGCGTAATGATCGATTGACGAGTTTTTCTATGTAGGGTTTTTGTGTCAGGAATTCGTTGACATCGGGCGAGGTTTCCCAAAAGTGAGTCAGCATCATTTTCAATGCTGACAAATTACCTCCCAAGTCATCATGCAACGCCTGCCGGATATGTATATCTTCTTCCTCTTGTTCATGATTCAAGTGCACATAAAGATCCGCAAGCTCTGCACGTGACTGACGTAGCGATTGCTCATGAGATTTGCTATGACTGATGTTCGTCATCAGCCCTGTCCACTGAATGCCGTTTTCTCCATCATCCTCGGGTGTAGCGCGCAAGCTGATCCATTTGGTATCCTTCCATGCATCTATTTGGATTCGGCCTTCCCAATTAAGCACTTCCAGTTTTTCTGCAGATTCGCGCAACTGGATGGACCAGCTCTCACGATCTTCATCAATAATTTGTGCAAAGAGTTGACGAGCGTTGGCATACAGAGACTCGGGGGGAATGCCGAGTAGGTTCTCGCAGCCCTCTGAAAGGAAGCTGAATTGAATCAAGCCAGTCGATCCCTGCCGCATCTGAAAAAGCAGACTCGGCACCTTGGCCACAATCTGTTCTAGACGTGCTTCGCGCTCGGACACTCGTGTCATGGCCTGTCGCTGAGGTGCTTCTATCGTCGCGACAATAACGGGACTGTTTTGTAATTGCATCAGGCTGAGTTTGAGCACAACAGAAAAAGAACTGCCATCGGACCGCTGCATCGCGGTATTCAGGGGAAAGTCATTTGTACGATTCGTTTGTATTTGGTAAACAATGCCCAGAAATTTCTCGCTGTCCAAGTCACGTAGCAGATCAGTGACTTTCATCGAATTCAGCGCCGCCTGCGAGTAATTCAGATCATGTCGAAGCGCTTCACTGGTCGTTATCAAGCGAAGACTATCTGCAGAAAAAATGATCATCCTCGTGTCTGAGGCGCTGATAGATTGTTTTAGATCCGGGGATACCAACATGGTTGCGTGATTTTCCATGGTCATAAGCTCTTGGCTGATGGGCGCCACTGTAGAACTTTCATTGCGCCGAAGCTATCCGCTCGGGATGGAAATTTAAACTTGAATTGATGTTTCGCAAGGTATTTCATCAAAAAATATCTGTGGCACAATTTTTTATCCGAATGGACAAATCAGCGCTGTAAAGCAAAGTCGTAGAGCAGTGCGATTGCGCTCGAGGATGTGGAGGGAAATTCGTCCAGCTTGCTGCATGCCCGCGAAACGGGAAGGGCTTGCAAACCAGTGTGCGCCCTGCGAGGAGCCTCAAAGCAGGCGGCGTTTTGTTAGAGCGTTCAACAAAGCAGAAGTTCGCTAGAGAAGATGATGTCGATACAATGGCGTTATCTTCATAACGTTTGTGCTGAGGTGATGATGGAATGGTGGGTGCTTGCTGTGGAATTGGGTGTGCCAGCGATTATTGGGCTAGCGATTTATCTCACACTGCGTAAATAAGTTGAAAGAAGCTGATAGGCCTGCCTCAAACCTCCGGTACTACCTTGGCAGAAATCTGCCGCATCGAGAAATGGCATTAAACCCTTTTATTTTTCAAGCCCGCTGTGCGTAGTATCGCGGCGGTGACTTGTCGGATAACGCGAATTCATTCAGCCTTTGCCATAAAAAATGCACCGGGTCAGTTACTGAGCCGGTGCATTTTTTTTAGAAAGTGAAAATCTAGCCTGCTTTTTTGGCGGCTTGCAATAAACACTTAGAGAGTTTGTCGAAATGGAGCAGGGCGGCTTGTGTGAGCTCTAACTGCTTGCGGCGCGCATCTTCGGTTTCGGCGAGCAGTATCCAGCCCTTAGCGCGCATGGATTTCAGGCGCCCATGAAGCATCGCGGGGGAGCCCAATTCTCGTTTGCCCATCAAATCCTTGACAGACAAACGTTCCTTGTTTTGCCTCGCAAAGGCGATGAGCGACAAAATACGTTCTTCTAGTGGCTCCAATGCCGGCAGAGATGGTAAATCACGCAGGGCTTCGGAGAGTTGTAGAAAACGCAAATAAATATCTGCAGGACGGGTTCGTTTGCTCACGAGCGGTGCTTCCTTTTAATTGACTTTCTTATGTGAAAAGATAATACCTTATCGAGCGGAAGTGTGCATGAAATCCTGAGGCGCTTCAATTGATATTCTTTTATGCGTCGCCAAAAAATTTTACATATTAAGTGTTGAATTCACTGTGTCCCGAGTAGAAAAGTAGCGCAAGCTGCATCGCAAATTTATTCAGCCTACTTTAAAAAATAACAAAACGATAATATTTAGGACTAAGTCAATAACTATGACTTGAGGATAAACCCATAAGCTTTTCCGTCGCTAACGCAGTGGCCGTGATTTTTCTACCGGCCTTGGCGCAAGCAAACAGCAGACAGCAAACGACGAACCACGAACCACGAACGAGAATACACCGGGCTTTGTCAAAATTTTCCTGACCATTCAAGTTAACGAATCATCATCGTTCACAGCGCCAAACAGATCGCCCTGCGTTCCCAGCACGCGTACCAGACGCGCGTGTCGCTCCATACGAATGGCGTGGGTCACTTGTGCTTTGCTCATGCCCATCATGTTCAAGACGGCAGATGAAAGTTGCAAGCCTGCTGCCAGCGTCTCGGGCATGACCTGAGTTGCACCCGCTTCTCGCAGCGCACGAGCATGATCTTCATCATGCGCGCGGGCCAGCAGGGGAATGTCGGCAAACTCGCGACGAATAGCGCGCGTCGCATGCAGCGTCGCCTCTGGATGATCCATCGTCAGCACGATGGCAGCACATTTGCTGGCATGGACGCGATGCAGCAGTTCAGGGCGACTGACATCGCCGAAGTACACCGGTTCACCCAATGGATGTTTGCGCGTCGACTGATACATGTCGATATCGATGGCGACGTAGCGCACTCCCTGCGCATTTAGAATTTCTGC
>CANKWG010000167.1 GCA_947487325.1 Oxalobacteraceae bacterium
TATGGGGTTTCCCTATATCGCGCCTTTGTATGATGTTCATGCCCGTGATTGCCCTGCTCTGGGGAGTCACGCTGGCTGAGGCATCCGTACCGGATGTGCTCTCTTTCTGCTTACCCGCGCTTATAGGCTCACTGATCACAGGTCAGTATTTACATGGCCGCTTACGCTGGCCGTTTATTTCTCATCTGTATGAAGTCATACAATCGTTACATCTGGCGCGTAGTGAATTGAAACTTTTGGGTAATTTTCGTGCAACGAAATTTCTAGTGACGCCCAAAGCAGAAGTCCTTGAACGGGATTTTGTGTCGTCCATGGCAAAGCCATTTTATGGGATGCTTTTCCTGAGCATTGCCGCTCTTTCGGCAGGAGCCCTGCGCATCATCAATGATCCTTCGCAGCGTGACATGCTGCTTTTTGTCAGCTTCTGGACGCTAGCCGATTTTATTTTCCTGCTGTGCGCACTGGGCGTAACACTTGAGCGAAAGCAGCGAAGGACAGAGCCAAGACCAAGGGTTGAATCAAACGCCCAACTGCAAATTGGACCAGAACACACACAGAATGGCACGCTAACCGATGCATCCGCCTCGGGCGCCGCTATCGTGACGGACAGTCACAGTGCTATCTGGGTCGCACTCATCCACAAGCATCCGGTCAAATTGGTTATTGATGGCGAACACAGATTCGACGCAAGGGTACAAAAAATAACGCAACTGCAGGATGGACGTGTCGCAGTAGGATTGTCTTATCAGCTCAACGACACTGCAAGTGAGCGATCAGCTATCGCGATTGCCTTTGGTTCCAGCACTCAGCTCGATCGCAATGTGCGGCGCAGCCAATATCGAAAAAACGCACTGACGATGGGAATGATGCTTTTGCATAAGGCATTGATGCTCGGCTTCCGCCATTTTGTTTTGTTACTTAAGCCGAAACGCCAGTCACTACCGATTGAATCATCAAAGCCACGATTAATTTGGGAGAGAAAAAATGAAAATTCACCAGGAACTATGCTCAAAAATTCTAAAACCGTTGCTGGCAATCGGGCTCCTTCTGCCACAACTCGCGAGCGCTGAGTCAGTGGTTTTTTCAGGTGTCGAGGGCTCCTCATTGACGACGCACTCTTACTTGGGTTTGATTATGCCCACAGAGGGTAAGCAACTGGGTAACGATTGGTATCGTAAATTCGTTGCGAGCTCAACTGCTTACGTTTACCAAAATAGTGAACGGGGATCCACCGTTGACATCGATGGCAGATCCAATGGTATTGATGCTGGCGTGGGCAGAACCTGGCGCTTAGAAAACGGCTCGGTCGATTTGTCAGCTACAGTAGGTTACAGAGATGTAAAACTCACCCCCTATGCGCCCACCAATGACAGAGCGGGCAATCTCTTCACCTTCAATCCGCAGCTCATGCTGTCACGTCAGCTGAGCAGCAGAGTAGATGCCGATCTGATTGCAAACTACTCAACCGGTACCTCGAGCAGTTTTGTACGCGCGCGAATTGGCATGCGCCCATCGGAAAGATATCGCCTTGGTATCGAGGGGAAATGGCTTGATGGACGAAACTACGGAGTAAAAAAACAAGGTCTCTTCGGTGCCTTCAAGGTGAGCGAGAAGCTGATTTTGGAACTCAATGGCGGCAGAGAAGAACCGGACGATCGCAACAACAACACCAACTACGCCGGGATCGCACTTTCGACAAGCTTCTAAACTAAATGGGGCCTACCGAGAGTGTGCAGATGCTGAAGCCCACGAAGTTATCAAGGCGCCCTGCGCATCGAAACGAAAGCGGTGCTCCATAAAACCCAGACTGAATAGCGCTAGTACCTGATCGTAATAATGACTTTGCGCGCTGAAAAATGCCCTCTGCTGGGTTGCTTGCACTTGCTCTTGCAGTCGCTCGCGCAGTGCTGGCTGCTGCAAAGCCAACGCATAGGGCAGCAAGGCCGCGGCAAAACCTGCCGGTGTTTTGCCACGGGCAGCACCCGAGGCGGTATTGATGATTTCCAGCGAACCTTGCGAGCTCTGCAGCGCGCGCCGCATACCCGACGTGGCGCGCAACAAAGCAGCGCGCGAAGGATCGGCTTCATCCATCATCCCAACCCACATATAAACGCGAATCGCATCATAAGATCCGATTGAACCGGTAACGGGATCGGGGACCCAACCCTTGCCCTCCTGGTAAACAACCCAATCCGGCACGAATCCCGCCGGACTGGCCTTTCGAATCATTACGGGGAGACTATCGACCATCGCCTGCCAAGGACCTGCAGGATCATGCTGAGCAAATGCGCGCAGTTGCTGTGGCATCAAGTAACTGGGGTTGATGCGCCAGCGGGATTTGTCGAGCGTGAAACCGTGTCGACCGGGGAGCACGGTTATTCCAAAACCCGGCAGGTTCACTTGCTGGCTGGTCTGAATTTGCTGCAATAGCGCCAAGCCCGTCGTGCTGTAATCCGGCACCTGCCAAAGCCGCCCCGCCTGAAGTAATGTGTACGCAAGCCAGAAATCAGCGTCAGCGGCCGGATTGGCGTCCAGCACGCGCCATCGTGATGTGACATCCGAGCCCCACAACCAGGCGGGCTGTTGTGCGCGCAAGTCACCATTAGCCAGATTGTTTTGGGTCCATGACAACAAGCGCTCGAATTGCGCTCTATCGTTAGCGACCAGCGCAAAGAATAAGGCATACGCCTGAGCTTCGGAGGTCGTTCTGTCATCGGCGCGACGCTCGATCACCCGGCCGTCACTTTGTATCGCATGACGGCGAAAGTTTTCCCATAGGGGCCAATCGGCAGCTTGAGCGCTAGTGCCGGCGTACCACGTCAGCAACATCAGCAGAATTAACGTGCGGCAGCAGCGGCCGAGTGGAAGGACAGGTGACATCAGATCTGGCCGCATCAGATAAATTAATCAAGCAATTCTGCCAGAGATCGCCGCTGCGGACGACGGCAAACCAAGGCAAGCTGGGATCGCCTGAGGTTAAACGATCCGCACCACGGGCGAGGCAGGCGCCTGCTATAATTTTGGGCATTTTCCGGCTGTATTTTCTGCAGGCAGCACGCGCCTTCCGCGTGTCCCCGCTCTCTGGCTTTGAGCCTTTTTCTGTTTTTCATCCTGAATGCAAAAGAAATTATTCATTAAGACCTTTGGTTGTCAGATGAACGAGTATGACTCTGACAAGATGGCCGATGTGCTGAACGCCTCCGAAGGCCTGGTCCGAACCGACACGCCCGATGATGCCGATATCATTCTGTTCAATACATGCTCCGTGCGCGAAAAAGCACAGGAAAAAGTCTTTTCCGATCTGGGGCGGGTACGCGAACTCAAGAAAAAAAATCCTGATCTGGTGATCGGTGTCGGTGGCTGCGTTGCTTCTCAAGAGGGTGCAGCGATTGTTAAGCGAGCGCCGTATGTCGACGTTGTGTTCGGCCCCCAGACCTTACATCGACTGCCCGACCTGCTGCGTGAACGTCGTGCGAGTGGCCGTTCGCAAGTCGATATCAGTTTTCCGGAAATCGAAAAATTTGATCATCTACCCCCGCCGCGCGTCGAGGGCACCAGTGCATTCATTTCCATCATGGAAGGGTGCAGTAAATATTGCAGCTATTGCGTCGTGCCTTACACCCGCGGCGAGGAAGTCTCCCGACGCTTTGAGGATGTGCTGACCGAAGTGGCACAACTAGCCGATCAGGGTGTACGCGAAATCACGCTGCTTGGACAAAACGTTAATGCTTATCGCGGTGTGATGGCTGATGGCGAGATTGCCGACTTTGCGCTGCTGATTGAATACATCGCTGAATTCGACGGTATACAACGCATACGCTACGTCACCAGTCATCCCAAGGAATTCACGCAAAGACTGATCGATGTCTATGCCCGCGTACCCAAGCTGGTCAACCATCTGTATTTGCCAGCGCAGCATGGTTCGGACAAGATTTTGGCAGCGATGAAGCGTGGTTATACGGTCTTGGAATACAAATCCATCATTCGGCGATTACGCGAAGTACGGCCCGATATCATTGTGTCTTCCGATTTCATCGTGGGCTTCCCCGGCGAGACGGATGCGGATTTCGAAGCACTGATGAAACTGGTAGACGATATCGGCTACGACAACAGTTATTCTTTTATCTTCAGCCCAAGGCCGGGTACGCCTGCGGCCAATTTGCCTGACGACACGCCACACGCAGTCAAGCTCGAGCGATTACAGCGCTTGCAAAAAGTCATTGCCGACAATACACGTCGCTATTCTGATGCGATGGTTGGCTCGGTGCAGCGCGTGCTGGTAGAAGGCCCGTCCAAACGCGATACGCACGAGATGCAAGGACGATCCGAAAACAATCGTGTGGTGAATTTTGACGGTGGGCCGAATGGTGCCCGTCTGACAGGACAGTTCATCGATATCAACATCACGGCCAGCAATCCCTATTCGCTGCGCGGCGAACTCGTCATTCGACAATAAGAACCTTCCATTGAAAAATTCTTCTGCAGATACGCGGTTTTTTTCACCGCACCCTATCGATAACAACCGGCTAGCCAACCTGTGCGGCCCGGTCGATGAAAATCTGCGCCAGATCGCTGCAGCGCTTGACGTCACCATTTTCAGACGCGGCGAAAAGTTTATCGCCGATGGCGTGAATGCTGAGCGTGCGGTCGAGATGCTGGAAAAATTTTATGCGCAAGCAGACAAGTCGGTATCAGTCGAAGATATCCAGCTGGCGCTCGTGGAGCAGCGCGCATCGCAGGGCGTAAGCACAGAAAAGTCCGCAATCTTGACGAAAAAAGATCCGGAAGAAACCAGCCAGAGCCCGGTACTGAAAACCCGGCGCAGTGATCTGCGTGGCAGAACACCGCATCAGACCCAGTATCTCAAAGCCATACTCGAGCACGATGTGACCTTCGGCGTGGGACCGGCAGGCACCGGTAAAACTTATCTGGCCGTTGCCTGCGCCGTTGACGCGCTTGAGCGTGATGCAGTCAAGCGCATTGTGCTGACGCGGCCCGCTGTTGAAGCCGGTGAAAGACTCGGATTTTTGCCCGGTGATCTGGCGCAGAAAGTCGACCCCTATCTGCGACCGCTCTATGACGCGCTCTATGATCTGCTCGGTTTCGATCGCACGCAAAAAATGTTTGAAAAGCAGGCCATCGAAATCGCACCGCTAGCCTA
>CANKWG010000168.1 GCA_947487325.1 Oxalobacteraceae bacterium
TTTCTGACGCATATCCGAAACGGACATCGATGCAAAAGGGCCTTCTGCCGAACGCGAGCCCAAGTAATCAGCGGCCATCCCAAGTGCGGCCATCACGGCAATGCGGTCGGTGCCTTTAACTTTTCCGGCATCACGGATAGTACACATGCGCTCATCAAGGTAAGCGACCGCTTGCTTGAGCGCCAACTCCTCACCCTCTTTGCAGGCGAGCCGATAGGACTGGCCCATGATCGTGACATCAATCGTGGTCATGCCGCTTCCTCATCTTCTGTAGTGGCCGGTATCGTCTGCAACAAAGCGCTGACGCGCTCATGGGCTTCTTTCATACGCGATGCCATCCGAGAATTTTCATCGGTAAGCGATGCTATTTCAGCGCGCAAACTCGCGTTCTCGCGGCGCAATGCCTGCACGAGCTCGGACAATTGGCCGATTTTTTCCAGCAGTTTCTCGAATTCGGAAATCATGGCGGCACTATAGTCGCGCGAGTGAATTTCCGTCAATACATTCAGGGACTTGTCGCGGTATCTTCACAATTTGCGCGAGTTTTTCGAGCCCATCGCGCCCGAAGATATAAATTTAGTAATAGAAGTGCTGACTCACTTCACCTGACCGACCCTCGCCGCGATCATCACGAGAGTATCGACCACGCAAAAGACGCCTCGGGCCTGCCAAGAAAAAAAATTAACGTGGCTCAGGCCTTGGCGATGTTTTCGTCCGGCGTATCCAGATCCCAAAGTTTGCCATCCACCGTAATCAGTGCACAGCAGATACGCACCCCAGGAAACAACAAGCCGCACGCCCGCCGATACCGCTCGAGCTGTGACTGATAGTCTGCATGCTGAAATTCAAGATAACTCCGTTTGTAATCAAGAATCCACATGGCATCATCGAACATCACCAAGCGATCCAACCTGATCAGTTCACCATCGTGGATCAGTTCCATCTCATTGCGTGCGAATACGAAGCGGTCGGGATCAAAGAATTTTTCCAGTGTGTTCGACGTCAAAATCTTCGTTGCCTGTCCGCACACAACCGATGACTGTTCCATGCTGCATCCCAGCCATTGCGCGACTACACGAACAGCGGGTATCTGGACGGGCCAGACGGCCGTTTCGGTAAGTCGCTCCATCAATAAATGCAGCAAACTCCCTTCGCGCGTGAACTCGGTATCTTCGGTGCCAGCTTTTCGCTCCTGAGGTGGCAGCGCCGGCGGATCAAACAGGTCGAGTGTGAATGCCTCATCAGTCACCAGACTTTGCTTTGGGATGACTTGCGGCGTCACCTCTTCTGCATGAAGCAATTTCTCATACCAGCTGCCGGCAACAACCCCGGCTTCGTTTTTACCAGAATGCACGCCACTGACAATCAACATCGCCTTCGCACGCGTTGCCGCAACATAGAGCAAATTCCAGTTTTCCTGTTGCCGGAAATTCTCTTCTTGTGCAAACAGTGATTCGCGCGCCCAACCTCGTGCCGCGCTCTTGCCAAACACAGAAAAATGCGTAGGGGCTGACTCATCCTGTGGCCACTCGCACAGAACACCCAAATGATCCCGAGTGCTGTCACTGTGATTGGATCCCATGAGTACAACAACAGAAGCCTCCAGCCCCTTGGCTCCGTGAATCGTCATGATGCGCACCGCATCAGCAGAGACATCAATATCCGCCTCATTGGGCGCTTCCTGATCGCTGGCGCGCTGCAGGCGACGCAGCGTGTCGATGAAGCGCGCGATACTGGGATAACGGCCCGCATCAACTTCCAGCGACAAGGCAATAAAGGCATCCAGGTTGCCGAGCACCTGTGCGCGCATCGATGCAGGTAAGGTGCTTGCGTAACGCTGCGCGAGCTGACCCTGATGCATGATCTTGTCCAGTAAATCATGTACGGGCAAACTCGCCGAGGCGTGCTGCCAATCGCGTAATAACGGCACGATGCGACGCATTGCCGAAGACAGCGTGTTGACGTGCGATACGGTGCTATGAACCTCAATCGTCTCTGAATGATCGGTGCTTTCGTACAAAAACGACAGACGCTGCCACCAGCTACCCTCGCCCGAGCGCGCGAGCAGAATCAGATCTTCGTCAGACGCACCACCTATCGGTGACTTAAGCACTTGTGCGAGCGCCAGATTATCCGAGGGCATCGTCAGCCAGCGCAGCAACGCAATCATGTCGGTGACTTCCAGCGCATCCAGCAAGCCGCCACCACGACTGGATACAAAAGGAATACCGGCATCACGCAAGCCACGTTCATAAGCAATCAAATGCGTACGACTACGCACCAATATCATCATGTCCGACCATGCACGCACACTACCATCAGGCTGCGCGCGTGCTTGCTGCAAGGCGCAACCCACGATGAAAGCTTCCTGCTGACGACGCAAATCATCTTCTTCCGTTGGCGACACCTGCAGCGGATCACGCAGCGTAAAACCTTCCTCAGTGCCTTCCAGTGCTGGCACTTCTGCACGAACCAACGGCAATCGCCATACCCTGCCTTCGCTTGAAGAACGCGTGGCCTGGTCCTGATATAACGCATTCCCCTGCATCGCCTGATTCAGCACCGCGACAATATTTTTCCCATTACGGTAAGTGAGATTAGTCTTCAGATCCGTCGCACCGTGCGAACGCAGTAGCGCTCGCGCTGATTCAAACACCCGCGGCTCGGCGCGACGAAAGCGATAAATCGATTGTTTGGGATCACCGACGATGAAGACGCTGGGACGCTGATGATCATCACCATACGCATCAAGCCAGGCGCGGACGATCTGCCACTGCAGCGGATTAGTATCCTGAAACTCATCGATGAGAATGTGACGGTAGCGCGCATCTATGCGCGCATGCAGGTAGTCGGCATGATCGCTGCGAGTCAGCAGCCGCCATGCGTGCCACTCCAGATCAGAAAAATCCAGCAGGCGACGGTCGGCCTTGATAGCCTGATAGTGCTCTAGACAGGCTTGGCCTATCAGTGCGATGGTTTCATTGAGACGGATGACCGACATATCCTGACTACGTTTTTTCAGCGTGACCAGCACATCGGCAAGTGCTACCCAATCGTTTTTCAGGAAGCCACTTTCTTCCTCAGTCATCACCTGAAGCATGGCTTGCGTGATGGTCAGTGAGCGTGGCTGATCTTTCGCGGTCAGCACAATCGTTGCAATCGATTGAAATGCATCAACGCTGGCACCGCCACTAATGGCTTGTTCTAGTGCCGATGCGGTTTGCTGTTGTGTATTCGTGCCTTTGCCAAGACAAGCGGCAACATGCAGCAAGCGATTCTGTAATGCGTGATCATCCCAAAGCGTGAGCCGCGCATCACGTTCACTATCTTCACCACACAAATCACGCAAGCCATCCAGCGGATCACCAGCATCGCTCGCTACCCACCACTCCGCGCGCCGGTCGACAAAGGCATCGATCATGTCTTTGCCGGACCAGTCGCCGGCAATCTCATAGACCGTCATCAGTGCTTCTCGCAGATCTGCTTTGGCCGGATCATTGAGCGACTGCATCACACGCAGCCATGCCTCGTCGCGCAACTCGGTAGCGTTCTCGGCCATCGCAAATCCATGCGGCACACCCGAAGAAAGCGGTGCGATTTGCAGAAGCCGCATAAACCAACTATGGAAAGTATCAACGGCCAGCGCCTGAGGACTGGACAAGACGCGCGCATACAAAGTTCGCGCCAGCGTGATTTTTTCGTGCGCATCAGCTTCATTCAGGCCACGCTCGCGCAGCAGTTCAATGATCTTCGTATCACTCGCCAGTGCTAATTCATGCAGTAACCGGAGCAAGCGCTCGCGCATTTCCTGCGCCGCCTTGCGCGTGAAAGTAATGGCGAGTAGTTCCTCTGGCTTGGCACCAGCAAGCAAAAGGCGCAAGAGACGTGAGACCAGTAGCCAAGTTTTACCGCTACCAGCACACGCCTCTACCAACACAGAGCGCGCGGGATCGCAGGCCAGCCTAACAAAGGTGTTGGCTTCAGCGACCTGCCCATCTGCGAGAAAATTCTGCCCTGAGCTCATCACCACGCTCCCTTGCGACAGAGTCCGCGTGCATCACACCAGTCACAATTTTTTTGGGTACCGGAAGCAGGCAAGCTCGCGCCTTCTGACACAGACTGCCAATTGGCGATAATCTGCGACTGCAAACCGTCTCGCCATGTCGCGTAATTGTCGGCCTGGGCCAGTCCAGGCTTCTCGTCATCAATAGCAACATACGCAGCCGCTGCAGGCGGCGGATCAAGCAGCAAACCATAAAAAGGCAGCTGATGATCTTCCAGTGTCTTGAGACGATTATTGAGCTTATCTTTTTTTGCGCTTTTGTAATCCAGTACCAGACGCTCACCATCCTCGCGAACATCAATGCGATCAATCTGACCGACCAGTTTGACTGAACCGCCCTCCCATGACAACAAGCGCTCCTGCCACTGTTCACCAAAACCGAACTGCCAACCCTCTGCCTCATGCGTATTCGCCCAAGCGACATAGGCGTTCATGATTTTTCCCCAGCGCGACTGATAGCCGAGCGCCGCTGGATTTTTTTGAAGAATTTCAGTGAACACAGCTTCGCTGACGCTGGCCATGCAGGCCTCGCGCTCCTGTACCGGTACGCTCTGCTCATGTACCGTATCGTGATACTGCTTGAGTATCTGATGCAGCCACTCGCCGTAATCTCTCTTTTGCGGCAATTCACTCAACTCATCCGCAGCAGACAGCCTGAGCATGCGTGACGCGAAAAACTGATAGGGACAGACAACCAGACTGTTGTAGCCGCTGGCTGACAAACGGTCTGGCATCAAAGCGGGCGCAGTAGGTCGAGGCATCTGCGCTGGTACAGCGTTCAGCATTTTTTGTGGCAGACGGGGCGAGTGCCGTGGCAGCTTCGAACAGCCGGCGCTATCCAACACCAATTCGAGTCGCTGCAACCACGGACTAGGCGTGTTGGTTTCGCCGCTGCGCCAACCTTGCCAGGACAGCACGACCTCGGGACAGCTGATCAGCAAAGCAGTCAGTTCACGCAACTGCTGACGCTGGCGGCTTTCGCGTGTCGCCAGACCCAACTCGCGACGTACAGCATTCGCAAAAAACAGGGTCTCGGCGGGACGCGAGGGCAAATGATCGC
>CANKWG010000169.1 GCA_947487325.1 Oxalobacteraceae bacterium
AACAGGAATCACAATCCTGGACTCTACCAACTGAGCTACGGCCACCACTGAAACAACGTTTTTCCGGCTAACGCCGAAACAAGACCGCAATTATACAAAATTCCAGCCATGAAGGGCGACCTTCGGTATACAAACGGCATATTGCGCCTATTTTGCCTTCAGTCCATTTGGCCAACGACCTCGTCGACCGGCGGATTGAGATCGAGCAGCACCCGAAATGCGGTGACGAGCGCCGTCCGGCTACCGGTGGTGTAGGCACTCAACGTTCCCTGAGGCGGCGTATCAGCACGCAGCAGGCCGTGCTGGTTCAGCAAACGCTCGAGTTGCCGTGCGACTGGCTCACCTGTATCGACCAGCTGCACCGAACCACCGACTGATTCTGCGACGTTGGTAATCAGCGGCTCGACAAACGGGTAATGAGTGCAGCCGAGCACCAGTGTGTCGGCCTTTTGAGCGAGCAATGGCGCCACATAGCGTTGTACCAGTGCGGCAGTATCACGTGATTGCAGTTCACCTTTTTCGATCTGGTCCGCGAGTCCATTGCAGGCCTGTGCAATGAAAGTCACGCCTGTGGCAGCAGAAGTCTGCTGCTGCAGTTTCTGAAATTTGTCACTGGCGAGCGTGCCTGCGGTGGCTAGTACACCCACCACACCGGAGCGCGTCAAAGCTGCAGCCGGCTTGAGTCCCGGCTCTACACCCACCACTTGAAGATCCGGATAACGTTCGCGCAAAGCAGCGATCGCCGCTGCCGTTGCGGTGTTGCAGGCCACTACCATCGCCTTGATATTGAACCTGAGCAGAAATGCGGCGATCCCCAGTGCGCGCTCGACAATGACGGATTCCGGTTTTTCACCATAGGGCGCGAAGCCGGAATCTGCAAAGTAGAGCAGTTCTTCATTCGGCAGTAGCGTGCGCACATGGCGCAGTACCGACAAGCCGCCTATGCCTGAGTCAAAGATACCGATAGGCGCCGCGTTTGACATGAGACCGTAGGGCAGGGTCTTATCCAACGCTGACCGGAATCTTGCCGATCGTGGCTGCAATCCGTTCCTGCCATTCTTTGGGGCCGGTGTTGTGCACTGATGTACCGTTCGAATCGACGGCCACAGTGACTGGCATGTCAGTGACGTCGAATTCGTAAATCGCTTCCATACCCAGATCGGCAAACCCAACCACCTTGGCGCTCTTGATCGCTTTTGAGACCAGATAGGCAGCGCCACCCACGGCCATCAGATAAGCCGACTTGTGGTTCTTGATCGATTCAATCGCAATCGGTCCGCGTTCGGCTTTGCCAATCATCGCGATCAGGCCAGTTTTCTCGAGCATCATGTCGGTGAACTTGTCCATGCGTGTTGCGGTGGTCGGTCCGGCAGGACCCACCGCTTCGTCGCGCACAGGATCCACTGGACCCACGTAGTAGATCACGCGGTTTTTGAAATCGACCGGTAGGCTTTCGCCTTTGGCGAGCATGTCCTGAATTCGCTTGTGTGCGGCATCGCGACCGGTCAGCATCTTGCCATTCAGGAGCAGGGTCTGGCCCGGTGTCCATGATGCGACTTCAGCAGCAGTGAGTGTGTTGAGATCAATGCGTTTTGATTTGTGTGTGTCGGGCGTCCAGTGCACCTCTGGCCACTCGGATAACGAGGGCGGCTCGATGTAAGCCGGACCCGAACCATCCAACACAAAATGCGCGTGGCGGGTTGCTGCACAGTTTGGAATCATCGCAACAGGTTTGGAAGCAGCGTGTGTTGCATGCATCATGATCTTGACATCCAGCACGGTAGTTAGGCCGCCCAGACCTTGTGCGCCTATACCCAGCGCGTTTACTTTTTCATAGAGCTCGATACGTAATTCTTCGAGCTTGTTTTTCGGGCCGTGTGCGAGCAAGTCGCTCATGTCGATGTCGCCCATCAGCGATTGCTTGGCCATCAGCATCGCATGCTCTGCCGTACCGCCGATGCCTATACCCAGCATACCGGGCGGGCACCAGCCGGCACCCATGGTGGGTACGGTTTTGAGCACCCAGTCCACCAGCGAATCCGATGGGTTGAGCATGACGAACTTGGATTTGTTTTCCGAGCCGCCGCCTTTGGCAGCTACCTGAACATCGACCGTGTTACCCGGTACCAGTTCCATATGCACGACGGCCGGCGTATTGTCTTTCGTGTTCTTGCGTTCAAACTGCGGGTCATCAACTACCGAGGCGCGCAGCTTGTTATCGGCAAAGTTGTAGCCACGGCGCACGCCTTCGTTGATAGCGTCCGTAATTGAGCCGGGAAAACCTTCGAAGCGCACATCCATACCTATTTTGAGGAAGACATTCACAATCCCGGTGTCTTGGCAGATAGGGCGTTTTCCCTCGGCGCACATGCGCGAGTTAGTCAGAATTTGTGCGATCGCATCTTTGGCAGCAGGACTTTGCTCGCGCTCATAGGCGCGCGCGAGGTGACGAATGTAATCCACCGGATGGTAGTAGCTGATGAACTGCAAGGCCGCAGCAACGGATTCGATCAGATCTTCTTGCTTGATGATGGTCATGACGTTCGTGCTTTAAAAAATGAAACGGTGTGCGAGATAAGAGATACGATATTCAAGATGCGAGATACCTAATACGAGCATCAGTGCTTGCCCTGACTCTCATGCAATGTCGCTGACATAATGCGGTCGGCATAGGCAATGGCAAGGGCAGATAGAAGGAAGACAAGATGGATCACTGTTTGCGCGACCAGCGTCTTGGTCTCGTGTGCGCTGGCATTAATAAATGATTTCAGCAGGTGAATCGATGAAATGCCAATAATCGCAGTCGCGAGTTTTACTTTTAATACCGAGGCATTGACGTGTGATAACCACTCGGGTTGATCAGGATGGTTTTCAAGGTGCATGCGCGAAACAAAAGTCTCATATCCACCCACGATCACCATAATCAGCAGATTGGAGATCATCACCACGTCGATCAGTCCGAGCACAACCAGCATGATCGTGGTCTCGGTCAGTCGTGCTTGCGGCGCTGCGCCGTCAACGCTGGTGGCGCTCAGAATATGGCTGAGCGCCGTGCCGTTACCCATCAGCGCACCTACCAGATCGACCAGCTCGACCCAGAAGTGGTAAACGTAGACGATCTGCGCCAGAATCAACCCTATGTACAGGGGCAGTTGCAGCCACCGTGTCATGAATATGAAATTGGCAAGCGAGGAGATTTTTTGCGGAGATTTTTGCTCGGAAGTCATGGCGGAATCAGAGTTTTTGGGTAATTTGTGTAGGAACAATGCTACCTCGCATTTTACACGCGGGCCACCTTTGACTGCCGGGTATCTGAGGCGCCCAGACCGGGCAGGCGCCGGGCGCAAATACTGTGTAAGCCCTGAGTAAGCGTACCCGCTTATCTTGGCCGAAAACAATGAATAAGCAGGAGACCTTATGTCAGAGATCGAATCCCTGATGCACGAGCATCGGATTTTTCAACCGCCCGAGAGTTTTGTAAAAAATGCAGCTGTCTCTGGCATGGACGCTTACCACGCCCTGTGCGCCGAAGCCGAGAAAGACTACCAAGGCTTCTGGGGCCGTCTGGCTCGCGAGAACCTCGAATGGCACAAGCCCTTTGCCACCGTACTGGACGAATCCCAGGCGCCGTTCTACAAGTGGTTCGAAGATGGTCAGCTCAATGTTTCTTACAACTGTCTCGATCGCAATCTGAGCAATGGTAATGCCGATCGCGTTGCTATCATTTTCGAGGCTGACGATGGCACTGTCACGCGCCTCACGTATCGAGAACTCCATCAAAAAGTCTGCAAGCTCGCCAATGGCCTGAAATCACTGGGCATCAAAAAAGGTGATCGGGTCATCATCTACATGCCGATGTCAGTCGAAGGCGTTGCTGCGATGCAGGCTTGCGCACGTATTGGTGCGACGCACTCGGTCGTGTTTGGCGGCTTCTCTGCAAAGTCCCTGCAGGAACGCATTATCGATGCCGGTGCGGTTGCTGTTATCACGGCCGATGAGCAGGTACGCGGTGGCAAGCAGCTGCCACTCAAGGCAATTGTCGATGAAGCCCTGAGTCTAGGTGGCTGCGAAGCGATCAAAAGTGTCGTGGTGTACCAGCGCACCAAAGGCAATATCGCCATGGTGGGCGGTCGCGACCTGTGGTTACATGAACTGATGGACAAACAGTCCGAGCAATGCGAGCCAGAGTGGGTAAGCGCAGAGCATCCCCTGTTCATTTTGTACACATCCGGATCTACGGGCAAACCCAAAGGCGTTCAGCATTCTTCAGGCGGCTATTTGTTGTGGGCCGCGCTGACCATGAAATGGACCTTTGACATCAAGCCTAGCGATATCTTCTGGTGCACCGCCGACATTGGCTGGGTGACGGGGCATAGCTACATCGCCTATGGCCCGCTCGCAGTAGGCGCTACACAAATCGTGTTCGAAGGCGTGCCGACCTATCCGAACGCAGGCCGTTTCTGGGACATGATTGCGCGTCACAAAGCCACGATCTTCTACACGGCACCGACCGCGATTCGCTCGCTGATCAAAGCGTCTGATGCGGATGCGAAAGTGCATCCTCAGCATTTTGATTTGTCATCGCTTCGTTTGCTGGGATCAGTGGGCGAGCCCATTAATCCTGAAGCCTGGATGTGGTACTACAAAAATGTTGGTGACAATCGCTGTCCCATCGTCGACACCTTCTGGCAGACGGAGACGGGTGGTCACATGATCTCGCCCTTGCCGGGTGCGACACCGATGGTGCCGGGTTCGTGCACGCTGCCACTGCCGGGCATCATGACCGCGATTGTTGATGAGGCCGGTAACGACATGCCGAATGGCCATGGTGGCATTCTCGTGGTGAAGCGACCTTGGCCTTCGATGATTCGCACGATCTGGAATGATCCGGAGCGTTTCAAGACTAGCTACTTCCCTGCAGAACTCGGCGGCACACTGTATCTCGCTGGCGATGGCGCCATTCGCGATGAGACGTCGGCCTATTTCACTATCACCGGTCGCATCGACGATGTGCTGAACGTCTCCGGTCACCGCATGGGCACGATGGAAATCGAATCTGCGCTAGTTGCCAATCATCTGGTGGCTGAAGCCGCCGTGGTTGGCAAGCCTGATCCA
>CANKWG010000170.1 GCA_947487325.1 Oxalobacteraceae bacterium
AAATCGCCTTCGGTAGGGAAAAGGGTGAACAGTTCGATCCGCTACCGCCTGGCGAGACGTATGTAGGCGCAAGACAATACCAGCTAGATATCGACAAGTTCCTTCCACGACTGGCACCACCCTTAAGTCAGGCTGCTAGATTCAAAGGCCCATCTCTCGGCCAAGCACTTTCGACCTACACTCCTCTCAAGGACACTCTGGGTAGAGAAATAGTCGATTCGAACATCCTATATAACCCAGGATTTCTCGCCGCACCTGGTCTGCTGCCTTCGACCGGCAAAATCGGCGACGGCCAATATTATACACGGTTCGCGCCGGAAGGCTGGACTGTCCAGAAGCTTATCGATGATGACAACAATCCGTGCAAGAACGACGGGTCACTCCGCCTATCGCCACTGTGCACATTTGCTCAGCAACAACGATTGTTCGAGTTAGATGACGTAAATGATTATGAAGGGACTAAGATATCTTCAACGCGCAAGTACTGGCAGTCAATCTGGCAACGTCGTTATCGCATCAGATTCAATTACACGTATGAATACGGTGCCACTGTTACTCCCGAAGTGGGACAGGCTCCAGAATTGAGGATTGACTTCCTGTACGTCCAGAAGCAGGAAGGCGATAGGACCATAGCTGGTCCAGCTATTTTCACAGCTAGTCCAGATTTTTTAAAAGAAGAACTAGTAGAGAAAGCTCCGCAAGGCGTTGGACTCGGCGGTAGACCACCGGCATTACGTGCACCAGAAGGTAGTCATGTTATAGCACGGTTTGGGGACGACGGTCCGGTATTGGTATCCCGCAACATATTGCAACTTGGTGTCGGTAAGGCTTCCGCAAGCGGCAAAGTCACAGGATCAGGCACTTTCGATTCAAGCGAAAACTTCGGTGAATTCTTCATTGATACACCGACTTTACATGGCCTTGGCCTAGGCAATCGACTAACTGGCTTCTTATTCA
This sequence comes from Oxalobacteraceae bacterium, assembly GCA_947487325.1. Classification (GTDB taxonomy): domain Bacteria; phylum Pseudomonadota; class Gammaproteobacteria; order Burkholderiales; family Burkholderiaceae_D; genus Pernthalerella. The sequence continues at coordinate 958 of CANKWG010000170.1, forward strand.
AAGTCGAGCTGCGCAACTCAAGCGGGTTCGTTAAGATCTGGGATCTTCAGCTGTCAATTATCGGCTACGACAACCAGTCAGCCAACCAGGGCCAGAATAACAGGAAGCCGCTTGGCGATGAAGCTTTTTCAATCTTGGACAACACTAGGCCACCAGCATTATATCAGTTAATACAAAATAGAGATTTTCGAAACGCTTTTGTAAGCTTTCCCGTTGGTCTGGGTAAGCCTAACCTTCAGACACACGATTATTGGACACTCAGTGCTAATCAGTTGACTTCTGCGAAAGGGCCAGAAACGCCCATGACAGAGGTCGGATTCGGTGCACTTTCTGGTGCACTGCAGACGTTTAATGGCGAATTTTACGCAGTGACTGTTGGTAGATTTCAGATAAGCCAAACAAGTGCTCTCGATGCCACCAACAAGTCTGGGGCATTCGTACATTTTGGCCGCAATTTGTGGAAGAGCTTTCACTCTGATGCGAATTATACAAATCTGCCAAACAGGCTCAATGTAAATCCAAAGGATTTAGCCTCGATACCGTACGGTGAGAGTGCTACGCTACGATTCAACTACTTCATGGAATATCCTGAATATGGCATACCAAGCTCATATAGTTCTAATCCAAGGACAAGGGGATTTTTAAATTCTCCTACGATCACTGTAGTCTGTTATTCAGATGTGGCTTGTCTTGATCCAGTTTACCAGACGACTGTCCAAGCAAATTGGTTAATCACATCACAGAATGATTTTGGGTTAGTTCCGGATGGTTATAGCCTGTTGCAAAGGGCATGCGTCCACATTCCAGCGCGGGGTGCAGGCAGGCAGGCTAATAAGCCAATACAATCGATTGGGTTTTTTGTAGATGGTCAAGCATTGCAAACAAGGGTGCCCACAAGAAGCGCACCATATACCTCGGATGCTCAATATTACATTTTGAGTGCAGAATTGCCGTTCTTGAGCAAGTCGAATGTTGATCTCGGGTTTAACAACGTCGACTTCACCGACTTTAGCACAGACTTTGATCCAGCACTGTTCGATGAGATCAAGGGTGGCACAGTTCAGATAGAGAAGCAACCGGCAAGAAACGGCTGGTCTGGTGGTGTGCTTGTTAATGAGATAGACGGCCGTGTTGTGACTGACATTACAACAGTTTATCCAGGCGGCGATCCGCGTCTGGCCAACAAATACAAGCTAAACCAAGCGATTCCGGTCGGCAAGATGTCGAATTGGTTTGGGCAAGTCGACACTCTGAATGGAAGACTCACAGCCCAAGACACCAAGCTTTATAAGAATAAGCGTATTGAAGCCGCTTCAGCGGTCTGGTTAGTGCAACATCTTGTACCAGAAGCAGGCACATTAAATGAATTGACCAAGACATATTCTGGCTTGCGACCGAACGAGATCGCGCTTTTACACATAGAAACGGCAGAGAATTGTGGCCACTTCTGGGTCGAATTCACAAATGGGAATGGCACACAACGCGTAGTCGACTTCTTCGATGGAAACGTTGGAAATTATAAAGTCGTCAGCCATATGGTTGGTAAAGACGGGTTCTTAAAAATAGCTATAAAGTGCAGGCCAGCTCGGTATAGCTTCTCACGGTTAACCGCTGAATCTGATACTAGAATCGAGGTCAGTGCACCATGGGCGGCTTTGAATTTTGATGATACTTTTTCTGTTGGGATAAGAAAGATCCATCTTTTGCAAGGTGGGCCGAATGTGCCTTCTGAGAGCTCAGGAACTCCGCCTTCTACCGAGCAGCCACTTTACCCTCAGATACTTGAGCCGAAGGTGCAATTTAACTGGACAGGAAAGCCACGCGAGATTGGTAATCTGTTCTCGGTCTTTTTGCGTTATAAAGTCCTCGAAAATAATCAGATTAAGTATTATGTCTACGCACCACAAGAACCAAGGCGGGCTGTGCCAGACGCTTGCGGGATGCTTGACCCGCTCGAATGTCTTAATGTGGATGTCATAAAATCGGGCAATATCAACAGCCATCGCAACTGGTGGCGTGAACAGGGCGTGTTGCTGGTCGACGCTACTGGATTGCGTCGCATTGTTTCCGGTATCAATAATGATCCTTATTATCTGAGTGGAACCCTCACACAGCAAAAGATGTTGGCTGTCAAGCCAGGTGATGTTGAAGAAGTACGTCAGCGTGCCAACTGGGTGTGGTCTTATCCACTTACGGTTCTTCCCAAGACGCCCAACAATGCACAATTCCCGATCAAGAATCCTAAGGCCGACAGAATCTACCAAATTCCATTCGACAATGGGCCTAAAGCTCGCACGCTAGAAATAGAATTGCTGATCCTAGAAAACCGTATCATAGATGCGACTGAACCAGACGTCTTGCCATTCGATCAGGCTGGTTATCCTTATCGTGACAAAAACGGCACGATACAGAATCTGTTGGAACCTAGCACAGATGCGGATCCCGCAACGAGGCTGACTGTGGCTCTTGCTTATAAGGCCGCAGGTAAATCATATAAGGTCGATACGTCGATTAAATTAGACGAGTTTTATCCACAATCAGAACAATATACTCTCACCACTGATTACCTGGTGGATACCGGTGCAGACATTGTCCAGCGCGACATGGTGCTGGTGTTACCATCATATGATGACAATACTGATTCAAGCACGAGGATGTTAATTGGGTTCGATGACAGCAGTCGTCGTTCATCAGCGTCCACCAAGTATCAAACCTTCGAAATGATAGCTGGGTCCGGCTCTCTTAATACGATCAGTGCATCGTCGAGAAATAGTTACAGAAGTGTCGCCAAAGCCGATCCCGCTGAGTTGAGGGCTGCTGGCAAGGACCCAACCAAACTGCCGACATTTGTGGCTGTGGCTGGTGGTGAAGGCAGAAAACGCAGCTGGGGTGCTCCAGTTAACTCAGCGCGTAGTGGTGCAACCCAATCGTCTGGGTACGCTTTTAATTATGGTGAGTACACTTCAGATTTTACGCCGCTTTCTGTTTATTGGCCTTACGACAAAGACTCGCAATATCCTGCGATTGGCACCGTGTCTTGTTATTATCTTTCTAGAAATGCAGAGGGCGCATTAACCACAGAATCAGCTACGATTGAAGAGGTAGGATTGCCATTTGCTGCGAAATGGACAGCTGTGCGTTGGGGCAATGGCAAGTATATGATGCTGGCCATTGATGGTAGGACTGCACTTTCTGATGATGGAAAGACGTGGGTGGCTGGGCCCGCGCTGCCATCGGCCCAGCCTTGGTCGGACTTGGAATATGGAAATGGTCGATTTGTCGCTATAAGTTCGTTTGGTGCTACCGCTTACGTGCAAGACTTTGTGAATTGGCAATACAATGCGAATGGTTTGGTGCCTGGTAGGTTTTGGTGGTCGGTTAAATTCGGTGGCGGATACTTTTTAGCAGTCCAAGGTATACCTGGTAATGCCTTCAGTCTTAATGCACCAAATGATAAGTTGATACCCATAGTTTATGCTACTCAGACATTTATTGCAAGATCTGTCGATGGTTTTACATGGACTGAAGTAGGTGTAGAAAATTCAAACCCGAATTTCCTAATTCCAAAGGGTACTGTCACGACTTGGTATGACAATCTATTTTATGCACCGGCAAGCCCAACAAGAAATAGTAATCCGATATGGATATTGACTGGCAAGGTAGCGCCCGCATTTAGGTATTCTCTTGATAATGGGCTCACTTGGCGTGCTGCAACTGCGCCGATATTCACCAGAAAGAATGGCACTAAGGCCACATTGGGTGGTTTTGGCGGCGGCATGTGCACCATAGTCGCGACTAAGAATATGTTCTTAGGCTTCATGCACGACAGTTTCAGAAAAGACACATTAGGATTTACCGACTTTGATGGAGTTGCAAATCTTGCGCTGCTCGATCCAGGTCCTTCTGGCACCGATGGCAATGTGAATGTTGCTTTTAAATCAAAAGATGGTGTGAATTGGGAATTGTTTGAACTGCCAGAACGAGTTTGGGCAGAGGATGCTCTTACTATTGAAACCACTTATGAAGAATATAATTCAGAGCTGCGCGCGATTGATTACCCGCCATTAACGATTCTCAAGTCTTGGGATAGTCCGCTCATCACTTATGGGCAGGGTATCAGGGCTGGCAAAGGTGTCGATGGATCT
>CANKWG010000171.1 GCA_947487325.1 Oxalobacteraceae bacterium
GGCCCCCGTGACCTGCAGATGTCGACCGGAGGTCATTTGTAAACCAAAGTCTTCCGGATGGATATCGTATTCACGAATTTCGCCATCAATGAGCTCGCCCACCATGGTCGCCGCGCCCAGTGAAATTTCATCCATGTTGTCGCGGGCCCAGACGACGAGCGCATGTTTTGCGCCTAACCTTTGCAGCACGCGCACTTGAATGCCGACCAGATCGGGATGAAACACACCCATCATGATGTTGGGCGCGCTTGCCGGATTGGTCAGTGGCCCAAGGATGTTAAAAATAGTTCGCACGCCCAGCTCTTTGCGAACCGGCGCAGCATGCTTCATCGCTGCATGATGGTTGGGAGCGAACATAAAACCGATACCGGTTTCATCGATGGAGGCGGCGACCTGTTGCGGTGATAGATTGATATTCACGCCGAGCGCTTCCAGCGCATCCGCGCTACCGGATGATGATGAAACACTGCGACCTCCATGTTTGGCGACGCGCGCACCGGCTGCCGCCACAACGAACATGGTCGCGGGCGAAAGATTGATGGTGTTGGCGCCATCGCCACCGGTGCCGACGATGTCGACCAATTGGTCAGCATTAGCCACGTCGACCTTTGCGGCGAATTCGCGCATGACCTGGGCTGCTGCGGCGATTTCACCAATCGACTCTTTTTTCACGCGCAGCCCCATGGTGAGCGCGGCGATCATCACCGGCGACATTTCGCCGCCCATGATCTGGCGGAACAGCGCCAGCATTTCATCGTGAAAGATTTCGCGGTGTTCAATAATGCGCAGAAGCGCTTGTTGCGGTGTGAGTGTCATGGGCCGCCTGCGGTTCAGGTAGTGAGGAAGTTTTTCAAAAGCGCGTGACCGTGTTCGGAAAGAATGGATTCCGGATGAAACTGCACACCTTCGATAGCAAACTCTTTGTGACGCACTCCCATGATTTCACCATCCTCGGTCCATGCCGTGATCTCAAGGCAGTCAGGCAAAGATGCGCGCTCGATTGCAAGCGAGTGGTATCGAATGATGGTGTAAGGGCTGGGCAAGTCTTTGAAAACGCCAATGCCCGTGTGCGTGATGGGCGAGGTTTTGCCGTGCATGACTTCCTGCGCGCGAATGATGTTGCCGCCAAACGCCGCGCCTATGCTCTGATGGCCAAGGCATACACCCAGTATCGGCAGCTTGCCAGCGAAATGCTTCAGTACGGGTACCGAGACGCCGGCTTCATGCGGCGTGCATGGGCCGGGTGAAATACAGATGCGCGTTGGGCTCAGTGCCTCGATTTGCTCAAGGCTGATTTCGTCGTTGCGGTAAGTTCGGACCTCTTCGCCCAACTCGCCAAAATACTGCACGAGGTTGAAAGTGAACGAGTCGTAGTTGTCGATCATCAGCAGCATGTCAAATCTCCCCGTCCAGTCCATCTTGCACTTGCTCTGCGGCTCTTAACACGGCGCGCGCCTTATTTTGGTTCCGGCCGCTTCGCTTAACCTGCACTGTGTGCAGGTTAGCCTTCACCGAAATAATTCGCGCTAATAGGTGAGTTGTCATCCGAGTTCTCCATCGAGACCGTCTTGTACCTGCTCTGCGGCTCTCAATACAGCGCGCGCCTTATTTTCTGTCTCCTGCCATTCCATTTCGGGGATGGAGTCGGCGACGATGCCGGCAGCGGCTTGTGCGTACAACATGCCGTCTTTGATTACGCCGGTGCGGATGGCGATGGCAAGGTCCATTTCGCCGCCGAAGGACAGGTAGCCGCAGGCGCCGCCATAGATGCCGCGCTTTACGGGTTCCAGCTCATCGATGATTTCCATTGCTCGGACCTTGGGAGCGCCGGAGAGAGTCCCAGCCGGGAAGGTGGCTCGCAGGACGTCGAGGTTGGACATGCCGTCTTTGAGCGAGCCTTCGACGTTCGAGACGATATGCTGCACGTGCGAATATTTTTCGATGATGAATTTGTCAGTCACACTCACGCTGCCAATATCAGCAATACGACCGATGTCATTGCGCGCAAGATCGATGAGCATCACATGCTCGGCAATTTCCTTGGGATCGGCCAGCAATTCAGCAGCGAGTTGCTGATCCTGTTCCGGCGTCGCACCTCTTGGACGCGTGCCGGCAAGGGGACGGATCGTGACTTTTTTCTTTTGGTCGGGCGTGGTTTCGTTACGCACCAGAATTTCGGGCGAACTCCCTACGATCTGCATATTGCCGAAATTATAAAAATACATATAAGGCGAGGGATTCAACGAGCGCAGCGCACGATACAGCGATAAAGGCGAATCGACATAGGGCTTGCGGATGCGCTGGCCGATTTGTACCTGCATCAGATCACCGGCCATGATGTACTCCTTGGCGCGCGCGACGGCTGCAAGATAATCGGTTTTCGAAAAATCCCGAATGGCTTCGGTCCGCACCGAGCCCGAGGTAACAGGCGCGTCGACCGTGCGGCGAAGCATGGCGCGTAGATCTTTCAGTCGCTGCCTGGCGCGCCCATAGGCTTCTGGCTGTCCGGTGTCTGCATACACAATCAGGTAGAGCTTGCCCGACAGATTGTCGATGACGGCCAGCTCTTCGGTGAGCAGAAGTTGTATGTCCGGCAGCTGCAAATCATCTCTGGGTGCGGTATTGGCTAGCCGGTGCTCAATGTAACGTACGGCGTCATAGCCAAAATAGCCAGCAAGACCACCGCAAAAGCGAGGCATGCCGGGACTGACGGCAACTTTGTAGCGGGATTGAAATTCTGCGATGAAGTCCAGCGCATTGCCGGTGAAGGTTTCAACGACTTTGCCCTGCTGAATGACTTCGGTGTGCTGACCATGCGAGCGCAGTAGCGTGTTGGCTGGCAAACCGATGAAGGAGTACCGACCGAATCGCTCTCCACCGACGACAGATTCGAGAAGAAAGGTGTTTTTACCTTGGTTCTGGGTTTGCGCGAGCTTCAAATACAGCGTGAGGGGGGTTTCCAGGTCAGCGAAGGCTTCGGCGAGCAAGGGAATGCGGTTGTAGCCTTGCGCGGCCAGCGATTTGAATTCAAGTTCAGTCATGTTTCTCTCCGGGCCGCTATTGTAGGTGAGCGGCGAGGTGTCTAAAAAAACCGCTAGTCCTCATCGGACCCGCGATAGGCAGCGGTATCAGTCGATACAGGGTTGCCAGCGTCGCCATAGCCAGGCCTCGAAGGCGCCTGGCGGGATGAGCTTAGTTTTTTTGACAAGAAACATGGTGGTGGGCATCAAGCGGCCAGCAGAATGGCCGCAATATTCAATCACTAAACTATAACATCCGGACCGAGACTCCGGATCGGCTTTCACTGATTATCCTCTGGCGGCGGTGCTACGGCACTGCTCGCACCGGTCCTTCGGCACAGGTCTTCGGTTTTCCTCAAACCTGCGACAGCTGTGTACGCATCGCATCGATCACGGCCTTGTAATCCGGTTTGCCGAAAATCGCCGAGCCGGCCACGAACGTGTCAGCGCCTGCTTTTGCTGCCTCTGCAATATTGTCGGGTTTAATGCCGCCGTCCACTTCAATCATGATGTCGCGTCCGCTGGCATCAATCAGCTTGCGCACGGCAGCAATTTTCTTCAGCGCCTCCGGAATGAATGACTGCCCGCCGAATCCAGGATTGACCGACATGATGAGTATCAGGTCGAGCTTGTCCATGACGTGCTCGAGATGGTGCAGCGGTGTGGCTGGATTGAATACCAGTCCCGCTTTGCAGCCCTGATCACGAATCAATTGAAGGGTGCGATCAATGTGCTCAGATGCCTCAGGGTGGAAGCTAATGATATTGGCGCCGGCTTTTGCAAAATCGGGGATGAGTCTATCAACCGGCTTGACCATCAGGTGAACGTCAATCGGCACCTGTACATGGGGCCGAATCGCTTCACAGACCAGCGGGCCGATTGTCAGATTGGGAACATAATGGTTGTCCATCACATCGAAATGGATGATATCTGCGCCGGCCGCTACGACATTGCGGACTTCCTCGCCCAAACGAGCGAAATCGGCAGACAGTATGCTCGGAGCGATGCGGTAGGTCGTCATGTTTTCCCCCTGTTGGCAAGCGGGGAATTCTACCTTGATGAAGCGGCTTGCTTGCCACAGGGCTGAAATTGGTGTGCAATCGATAACTTCTCGGCCGCGCAAGCTTGCGACCGCAAACTCACACTCACACTTACACGAAGGAACGGTAGAACATGGCGGCATATGAGATGACTGTTACTGTGCGCACCCAGTATCTGGAGGATCAATCTAATCCGGACGCCTCACAATATTTATTTGCGTACGCGGTCACGATCAAAAACACGGGCAGCGTCACGGCGCAGCTGATCTCGCGCCACTGGCTCATCACCGACGCCAATGATCAGGTGCAGGAAGTACGAGGGCTCGGTGTGGTGGGTCATCAGCCATTGCTAGCGCCTGGGGAGCAGTTTGAGTACACCAGCGGCACTTCACTGGCCACACCGCAGGGCACGATGCGCGGTATCTATTTCTGCGTGGCTGAGGACGGTGAGCAATTTGAATCCAAAATACCCGAGTTCGTTTTGTCTCTGCCGCGCACGCTGCACTAGTCAGGCGCAGAATGAAACTTCATGCATGGCCCTATCGCTTGGCGATCTGAAAGTGTAGGGGATTGGCGCTACTTTTCAGTGGTGAAAATTAGAGGTTTTATCCAGACTGTGTTTGCTTAACAACGTTCAGTCATCATCTTTGCGTCCGGAGAACATCGTCCACCAAACGATGAAAATCAGTAGGCCCAGTGCCAGTCCTGCCTCAAGAAATAACAACCACATGACATCGCGCCCTCGTTCAATTCAATTTCTCAGTGTAACCGGACTGCTTTTAGCCATGGCCTTGCTGCGCGGTGCCTGCGTTACACCCCCCAGGCCGTC
>CANKWG010000172.1 GCA_947487325.1 Oxalobacteraceae bacterium
CGCGCGCGACGATATAGCCGGGTGTATTCGTCGGTACCCAGAAGGCGCTGATACCACGCTTGCCGGCCGCCTTATCGGTCACTGCCAGCACGATACTGACATCGGCATTTTTACCACTGGTGATGAATTGCTTGACGCCATTGAGTACATAACTGTCGCCATCACGCGTGGCGGTCGTGCGCAGGGCCGATGCATCACTACCGGCATGCGGCTCAGTCAGTGCGAATGCACCCAACATTTTTCCAGCGGCCAGCGGCATCAGCCACTGTTTTTTCTGTGCGTCGCTCGCGTAAGACATACCGATGCTGCAGACCGGGCAGTTGTTGACAGAGATGATCGTGGAGGTGCCGCCATCACCTGCAGCGATTTCCTCGATCACCAATGCCAGCGCCAGATAATCCAGACCGGCGCCGCCCATCGATTCAGGTACTGCGACACCAAATGCACCGAGCGACGCGAGCTGCGCTAATGCCTCACGCGGAAATTCGCGCTCGCGATCCCAGCGCGCAGCATGCGGGGCGAGCTGCTGCTGTGAAAACTCACGCAGCGCATCGCGGATCATCTGGTGTTGTTCGGTCAGGACCATTGTTTTTTTCGATTCAAGCAATGATGCAATACGCTCGAGGTAAACAAATCGAAATCAATACATCGAGATAAATATCAACGTTAAAAATTTAAGCTGCTTGTGCATGACGTAAGACGCTGGATCCCGGCTTTCGCCGGGAGCGAGTGGGAAATTTGGATCGCATGCGATCCGCCCACGCAGCAGTCATCACATGCAGGTGATGACATTTGAGAAGCTATCAGCCTAAAAATCGTCATCCCGGCGCAAGCCGGGATCCAGCGTCTTTCGTTGCAGATCGGGTGGCTTTCATTCGACGCAAACAGCCTGTGAAACACCGTCTTGGCACCGACACCTGCAACAACATCCTCACCACGCCATCTTCCGCCCGTCATAACTCTGAAAACTGCCACTATCCGACAATCCGAGCTTACCAATCACGCCCAGCATACCCGCCACGCTATCCGTCACCGACGTCGGCGCGCCCGATCCACCCATGTCGGTTTTTACCCAGCCCGGGTTCATCGTGATGAGCGCGATGTCTGGATAATCATGACTCGCTGAGTGCACGGCCATATTCAACGCAGCTTTCGATGCGCGATAAATCCAGCCCATGCTGGACTCGGCCTCCGCAATACTGCCCATACCACTGGTGATGAACACAAAGCGGCCGCTGGTGGACGTCATCAAGGGCGCGAGCAAAGGAATGGATTGCATCGCACCAAGCACATTCGCATGCATAGTTGCATCGAAAGCAGCCAACGCCGGGGGTTCGGTCGCACCATCAAACGATTCGAACACACCCGCCACATACACCACGAGATCAAGCTGCTCGCCATCGAGCCGCCAAGGCAGCTCAGCGAGTGACTCCGGCACCGTGACATCGGTACGAATCGCCTGCGCGCCTTCGGATTGCAGGCGAGCGATTGATTCATCATCACGCGCTGTCGCAAATACCTTGTATTTATTTGCCAGCAGCTGACGAACAAACTCGCGTCCAATGCCGCGCGATGCACCGATGATCAGGGCCGTCGTCATGACTTAGACCATCTCCAGTGCCATCGCGGTCGCTTCACCGCCACCGATACACAGCGCAGCAACGCCGCGCTTGCCACCGGTTTTCTTCAGCGCACCCAAGAGCGTGACGATAATGCGCGCACCCGAGGCACCAATAGGATGACCGAGTGCGCAAGCACCGCCATGGATATTGATTTTGTCATGCGCAATGTCGTGTTCTTTCATCGCTGCCATCGCAACCGCTGCAAAGGCTTCGTTGACTTCAAATAGATCGACGTCCTTGCTGCTCCAGCCGGTCTTTGCATACAGTTTTTCAATCGCACCCACGGGAGCGGTGGTGAACCAGTTCGGCTCTTGTGAATGGCGGGTATGCGCAACGATTCGCGCAATCGGCTTGGCACCAAGTTTCTTTGCCGTGGACTCGCGCATCAATACCAGCGCTGCGGCACCATCATTGATGGATGATGAAGAAGCAGCGGTAATCGTGCCGTCTTTTTTGAAAGCTGGTTTAAGTTGCGGAATCTTGTCGATCTTCGCCTTGAGCGGACCTTCGTCCTTGTCGATCACAACATCGCCACTGCGGCCTGTGACCGTAACCGGCGCGATCTCCCACGCAAAACTGCCATCGGCAGTAGCCGCCTGAGCACGCTTAACCGACTCGATGGCGAACGCATCCTGTGCTTCACGCGTGAATTGATATTTCGCGGAGCAATCCTCAGCGTACGTACCCATCGCGCGGCCTTTTTCATACGCATCTTCCAGACCATCGAGCATCATGTGGTCATACAACATGCCATGACCAATGCGATAGCCCCCGCGTGCTTTCGGTACCAGATACGGCGCGTTGGTCATGGACTCCATGCCACCTGTGACCACCACGTCATTGGTGCCAGCGACCAGCGAATCAAAACCATAAATCGTGGACTGCATGGCTGAGCCACACATTTTGGACAGCGTGACAGCACCCGCCGATACGGGAATGCCGGCCTTGATCGACGCCTGACGCGCGGGTGCCTGACCCTGAGCGGCCATCAGGCAATTACCAAAAATCACGTCATTCACCACGTCGGGCTTGATGCCCGCACGTTCGACGGCAGCACGAATCGCTACTGCGCCCAGATCATGTGCGGACAGTGAAGAAAAATCGCCCTGAAAAGCACCCATAGGGGTACGTGCGGCGCCGACGATCACGATAGGGTCTTGCATTGCTCTCTCCAATAAAAATTCAGGCCGCTTTTACGGCCGGGTCATTTGCCTGGTTAATAAATCGGATTTCCTGCGGATACGGAAAGACATCTTCCACCTGTCCATCCTGAATCCGCAATTTTCGCTGACGCCAGTAATCTGCCGTCAGCAGATCGGCATGATGCTTCAGGAAATACTTTCTGACTTTGGGATTTCCCAGCAAAAAGACACCAAACTGCTCGGGAAATACATCATTTTTCGCAACCGAATACCAGGGCTCGGCCGACATTTCATCTTCTTCGTTGCGCGGCGCGGGTATGTCGCGGAAATTACAGTCGGAGATGTATTCGATTTCATCGTAATCGTAAAACACCACGCGTCCCTGTCGCGTGACACCAAAATTTTTGTAAAGCATGTCACCAGGAAAAATATTAGCGGCCACAAGGTCTTTGATCGAATTGCCATATTCCATCACACCATGTTCGAGCTTGACTTCATCGCCTGCTGCCTCGGCATCCGTCAGCCAAATGTTCAGCGGCGTCATGCGTCGTTCGATGTACAGGTGGCGAACGATGATCTGATCATCATCCTCCTCGACCAGCGAGGGCGCCACCGCTTTCAGTTCAGCGAGCAGTTCTTCTGAAAAGCGCGAACGTGGAAAGGCGACATCCGAGTACTCCAGCGTGTCCGCCATGCGACCAACGCGATCATGGCATTTGACCAGCTGATATTTTTCTTTGACCAAGGCGCGCGTCGTTTCTTTGGGTGGTGGAAAACTGTCCTTGATCGCCTTGAACACATAAGGAAATGAAGGCAGCGAGAACACCACCATCACCAAGCCGCGAATGCCGGGGGCGATTTCGAAGCTATCGGACGAATGCGCGAGGTGATGCAGGAAGTCCCGATAAAAAGCTGCCTTGCCTTGCTTTTGCAAACCGAGAATGGTGTAGATCTCACTGCGCGGTTTATTGGGCAGCATGCTGCGTAAGAATTTCACATACGCAGAGGGCACTTCCATATCCACCTGAAAGTAAGCACGCGTAAATGAAAACAACAGCGTAATCAGACCGACATCCGTGAGCACGGTATCGAGTATGAGGTGACCGCGACGATTGTGAAGTACCGGAATCACGAAAGGATATTCGCGGCCGCCATTCAGAATTTTTCCGACCAGATAAGCGCCTTTGTTACGAAAAAACGGGCTGGATAATATTTGTATCTGATGATTAGGTTCAAGTGCCGCATGACCCATGATGCGAGTCAACCATGCTGCGACCTGCGCCACATCCCGATCGAGGTCGGCGAATTCGCAATCGAATTGGAAATTGGTCACCATGCGGCGCAGTGAATTATCTAGACCTTCAGCGCCCGGATAGTAAACACGATAGGTAGGTGTGGTATCAGCTGGCTCGATATATTCGGTAGATACTGCCGGCCGCACGAAAATGAAATCGTTGTTGAAGTAAGTACGATGCAAAATCTTGCAGCAGACCGAGTTAAAAAATGTCTCGGCCAGTTCAGGCTGGCGATGATCAGTCAGCATACCGATGTAATGCAGTTTCACTTCGCGCCAAACGGTGTCAGACAAATCCGCCTCATCGTATTCGTCTTCGAGTGTCTGCACGCATTCCTTGACGCGCAACTCATAAAACGCAATGCGGTCACGCGCCTCGGCCTGCGCCTGCTTCCAGGTCATTTGCTCAAAATGACGGCGCGCGGCCTGACTCGATTGCCGAAACAAACGATAGTGCTTGTCGAAACCATCCAGCAGCACGCGTGCAATATCGAATGCGATTTGTGACGACAGAAGCTTGGGGAAATTCTGCATAGAGCGATGACGCTTAGGAGGTTTCAGCAAACAATTCACGGCCGATCAGCATACGGCGTATTTCACTGGTGCCCGCACCAATTTCATACAGCTTGGCATCGCGCCACAAGCGGCCTACCGGATACTCGTTAATATAACCATTACCACCGAGCGTCTGAATCGCTTCGCCTGCCATCCAGGTAGCCTTCTCGGCAGAATACAAAATCGCGCCGGCAGCATCCTTCCGCAACGCGCGAATCTGCTCGGGCGACTTG
>CANKWG010000173.1 GCA_947487325.1 Oxalobacteraceae bacterium
CAAGTGAAGTGTCCGACACCGCTTCCGCCAAATTTAAAAGTCCCCACACGGGGACTTTTGTTTTTGAAGCGAGCAATGTGTCTGCGCACATCGCGTGTGAGATTCGAAGGGTATGGCACGCAAGCCATACTGCTGCCAGCGATTTAGTTAAGCGCTGGCAGGCGAGCAGTTTTCTCCATTGGTTGGAATGATGGCTCTACTGGATGTTTGGCGGGCCTTTAAAGCGTTTTGACTCACCAAACAAAAACCAGAACGCGATCATCCCGACAATCATAGCAATGGTCAGGTACAAAACTTTCTCATTGGGAGGCTGCATTCCTACAAACACCAGAAGCGCTCCACCCAGTACCGCCAGCAATGCCATCGGTTTGGACAGCCGCCCTAGGTCAAAAGGACCTTTTTGGGTCCAGGTCTTACCCTCTGCCAGAAGGCCAGCAGCTGTTGGCATGACATAGGAGATGTAAAGGAAGACAGCACAGCCGGTGGACAACACGACAAAGCCATCACCATACAAAGTGACAACGACGGCAAGCACAGCAGATACCAATGTGGCCGCGATCGGTGTGCCCAGTGTAGGGTGAACCTTGCGCAAGGTGTCAGAGCCGGGCAGGCCACCGTCACGGGCGAATGCGTACATCATCCTTGAGCAAGAGGTTAGGCAAGCGAGTCCGCAAAGGAAGTTTGCAACAAAAATTCCGATTGATAATCCTGATCGCAAACCTGCCGGCAACGAAGAGAGCAAAGCTTCGAAGTACCCCATGCCCATTTTGATGCCAGCTTCTAGATCGGGCATCACCAGGACAAACGTGCAGATCATGATAAATCCAAAGATGCCTGAGTACAGTACTGAGGTGATGATGCCGCGTGGCACAACAGCAGCAGCATTGCGCGTTTCCTCAGCAGTATGTGCTGATGCATCAAAGCCTGTAATTGTGTAGACGGTCAGCAGTAAGCCAGATAAAAACGGCATCAGGAATCCGCTATGCTCGGGCCATGGGCTGCCTTCTTTCCCTGTGAAATTGGTAAAGGTGAAAAGCTTGTTTAGATCCAGCGGAACCGGCGAATAAATCAGAAGTGACACAGTTAGGACGAGGGAGAGCACCAGTATCAGATATCCTGAAAAATCGGTTAGCAAGGTCGTTAGCTTTGCGAACCGGAAGATCAGAACCGCCTGAACTGCGGTCATCAGCGCCAGAAAGATGACCTGATCGGCGTAACCAAGCGACGCCGGGTCGATTCCCAGCATTGGCGCAATCGATGTTTTAAAAAAAACATCGTAAACGCCCATATTCACAGAGGCTACGACAAAAATCAGGCCCAAAAGATTGAACCAAGCGGTGATCCAGCCATATGCGCGGCCACCCAGAATCGAGCTCCAGTGATATAGGCCACCGGCTGTTGGGAAAGACGAGGAGATCTGAGCCATAGATAGCGCGACGATACCCGCGAACAAGGCCCCGAGCGGCCATCCAATGCCGATCGAGATACCGCCTCCAGCGCCGAGCGCTTGCGGGAAAGCGGTGATGCCGCCGGCGAGTATGCAGATAATTGAAAACGAGATCGCAAAGTTCGAAAAAGCGCTCATGTGCCGGTGCAGCTCTTGTTCGTATCCCATCTTTTTCAAGATGGCAGCATCGTCCAGTTCTTGTAAATTAGGCGGCTGTTCCATGCGGATCCCTGATTAAGTAGTTAGAATAAATTTTGTACAATCGGAACGTGTTTTTTTTACAAACGTATTTCAAAGAGTAATTGACTTCAAAGCAAATAACAAGCCAGTAAACCGAAGATAATCAGCTTGCAAGAATCGCCAAATAAGCGCGTGCCGCACCGGATTGGGACAGATTTTTTCAGTTGCGTTTCAAAGTATCTGCCAGATGCATTACTTTGAGACGAATATTCGCCTTGGCGCTGGCGCTACCTAGATTATGTGCAGGATCATTCTTTGCTGGAGCCAGACAACATGAATCACTTTTCGCACATTATCGGGACGCGTACCTATGGCTTTCGAGATCTGAAAGACCTGATGGCGAAAGCTACGCCGGCGCGCTCTGGTGACTACCTTGCTGGTGTAGCGGCCGGTAGCGCTGAGGAACGCGTAGCAGCTCAAATGACGCTTGCTGCGTTACCGCTGGGTATATTTTTGCAGGAGGTCGTCATCCCATATGAAAGCGATGAAGTTACACGACTGATTATCGATAGTCATGATGCGCAAGCATTCGCGCAGATACGTCATATGACAGTCGGCGACTTTCGGGATTGGTTGCTATCAGACCAAGCGGATGAGGTCTCACTGGCAGCGCTGGCGCCCGGCATCACACCAGAGATGGCAGCGGCTGTCTCGAAAATCATGCGGGTGCAAGATCTTATTCTCGTAGCGAAGAAATGCCGTGTCGTGACTCGGTTTCGCAATACGATCGGCTTGCCGAATCGACTAGCCACCCGCCTACAACCCAACCACCCAACCGATGATGCAACCGGTATCGCCGCGAGCATGGTAGATGGTTTGCTATACGGTGCAGGTGATGCTGTCATCGGCATCAACCCGGCGACTGACAACGTACAGCAAGTGATGCGGATCGTTCATATGCTGGATGAAGTGATTCGCCATTACGAAATCCCTACACAATCTTGTGTACTGACGCATGTCACCAATACCATCGCTGCTATCGAGCGCGGAGCGCCAGTCGATCTCGTCTTTCAGTCGATTGCCGGCAGCGAAGCTGCTAATCGTAGCTTTGGAATTGACCTTGCTTTATTAGGTGAGGCACGCGAGGCCGCGCTGTCACTTGGTCGCGGTACCGTCGGTAACAACGTTATGTATTTCGAGACTGGGCAGGGAAGTGCACTTTCAGCAAATGCTCACCACAATGTTGACCAGCAAACCTGCGAGGCACGCGCCTATGCAGTAGCTAGGCATTACAAACCCCTGCTGATCAACACCGTGGTAGGCTTTATTGGCCCTGAATATCTTTATGATGGTAAGCAGATTGTCCGTGCGGGGCTTGAGGATCATTTCTGCGGCAAGTTGCTTGGCTTACCGATGGGCTGCGACGTTTGCTACACCAATCACGCCGAGGCCGACCAAAACGATATGGATGTACTCCTGACCTTGTTGGCTACTGCGGGATGTAACTTCATTATGGGTGTGCCTGGATCCGACGATATTATGCTCAACTATCAGACTACTTCATTCCATGACGCGCTCTATGCGCGCCGTGTTCTCGGACTCAAGCCTGCCCCAGAGTTTGAGGCTTGGCTTCAGAAGATGACAATATTCCGTGAAGCCGAACAAGTCGAGCTGACCGATGGTCTGCCGCCGTCGTTTGCCAACGCTTTGCTACGGCTGGCCTGATAGGCAGTGAGAAAGGCAGTGAGATAGGCAATTTTGTTATGACTAAGCGAAACGATACGGTCGTTACCAATCCTTGGGGCATGCTGAGGCAGTTCACCTCGGGGCGCATTGCCCTCGGGCGTACTGGCATTAGCTTACCGACCACACCTCAGCTTGAGTTTCAACTCGCACATGCGCGAGCGCGCGATGCCGTTCACCATGAGTTGAATACCGATACATTGCATCAAGCGATCATAGGGCTGCCGTTGGTCGAACAATGTGTTGTGGTTGAAAGTTCGGCAGGTAATCGCGCGACCTACTTGCAGCGCCCTGATCTAGGCCGCAGGCTTTCATCTGGGTCGCGAGAGCAACTGCAAGTGCTTGCTTCCCAAAAAAAGGGAGTCGCGAAATATGATCTGGCTTTCGTGATTGCTGATGGTTTATCAGCGCTCGCCGTAGAGACCAATGCCGTTCCTTTTTTACAGGCTTTGCTGGAGATAGAAGGCCAAAGTAAGCTCAGTTTGGCGCCTGTGACGGTCGTGCGGCAGGGACGAGTTGCTGTTGGGGATGAAGTCGGTGAACTTCTTGGCGCAAAACTGGTTGTGGTATTGATTGGTGAGCGACCGGGACTCAGCTCACCTGATAGCATGGGCCTGTATATGACATGGGATCCACGAGTTGGACTGACCGATGAAAGCCGCAATTGCATTTCCAACATTCGACCTGCCGGGCTCTCATACGAGGAAGCCGCTAATAAATTTAGTTACCTTGTGGGTGAAGCGTTACGCCGTGGAGTAACTGGCGTGCAGCTCAAGGACGAGGCGCCTGCTTCTCAACTAGAGGGGCGGCTATCCAATTTTTTGTTAGGTAATTGAGCTACCCACGATACTTCCGCATCCGAGTCATTAACTTCTAAATCATGAAATAGTTCCCTTTGGCGAGGCTTACTCACTAATCTCGACCAGCGATGAAACAGTTTTCAAACATCTGTTCGAATCGTAGATTCTTGCATTACCAAGCTTTATCTTGCGATTCGAGTGAAGCTATTGGGGTCTACGTATTCAGATCTTACGAGTCTGTCGTTTTCGTAAATACCTGACTCTACGATAGTGCCGTCTGCTAGATAAATAATTCCTCGGCCCTCGAATTTATCGCTCTTCCATTCACCGACATATACTTGACCGCTGGGCCAAGTGTACGTTCCTTGCCCATGCTTCTGGCCGTCCTTAAACTCACCCACATAATTATTGCCATCTGCTTTGGTGTTCGCTCCCTGTCCGTGAATTTTATCGTTCTTCCATTCACCGACAAGCTTGTTACCGTTAGCAAGCGTGTAAGTCCCCCAGCAATTGTGGAACCTCGCATTTTGATCCCTAGGGCAAGGCGCCAGATTGTTCGGATTGCCGCCCTCTATTTTCTGTACTAATGGCGCAGATTGATCTGCGATTGTA
>CANKWG010000174.1 GCA_947487325.1 Oxalobacteraceae bacterium
GTGGTCGTAACCTTTGAATTCTGTTTTCGGACCCGCATACTCGAGGCTCGCTGCCATTTCGAATTTGCCGGCTGCACGTGCTGTCGATTTCTGTTTTTCCATCGCCTCATGGAAACCGGCTTCATCCAACGTGACATCGCGCTCGCGGCAAATATCCGCCGTCAGGTCCAGCGGAAAGCCATACGTGTCATAGAGTGCGAATGCGGTCTTGCCATCGAGACGCAGAGGATCTTTCGCCAGCGCGGCTTCGAGTATTTTCATCCCGTTTTCCAGCGTCTCGCTGAAACGTTCTTCTTCCTGCTTCAACACCATCGCCACGCGATCGGCAGCATCGGCCAGCTCAGGGTAAGCGGCGCCCATCTCGGCAACGAGATCAGGAATCAGTTTGTAAAAGAAGGGTTTCTTTTGGCCGAGCTTGTTCCCATGACGAAGCGCACGCCGCACGATACGGCGCAGCACATAAGCGCGTCCTTCGCTGCCAGGAACCACACCATCAACAATCAGGAACGCACAGGCGCGAATGTGATCGGCAATCACGCGCAATGAGCTGTGGCTCAGATCGCTGATGCCGGTTTCGCGGGCAGCCGCCTTGACGAGTCGCTGGAACAGATCGATTTCATAGTTGCTGTGCACATGCTGGAGGATGGCCGCCAGCCGCTCCAGTCCCATGCCGGTGTCAACGCAGGGCGCAGGCAGCGGTGTGAGCGTCGCCTCACCAGTCACTGGATCGATCTGACGATCGAACTGCATGAAAACGTTGTTCCAGATTTCGATATAGCGATCGCCAT
The DNA here is from genome assembly GCA_947487325.1 of Oxalobacteraceae bacterium. GTDB lineage: Bacteria > Pseudomonadota > Gammaproteobacteria > Burkholderiales > Burkholderiaceae_D > Pernthalerella. The sequence continues at coordinate 789 of CANKWG010000174.1, forward strand.
CTTCCTCGGCGCTGCCGGGCGGACCACCCCAGATATCGGGTCCATGGTCATAAAAGATTTCGGAACATGGTCCGCAGGGACCGGTCTCGGCCATTTGCCAGAAGTTGTCGGAGGCAAAGGGCGCGCCCTTGTTGTCGCCGATACGGACGACGCGCTCGGGCGGCAATCCGATCTCATTCACCCAGATATCGTAGGCCTCGTCGTCCGTGTGATAAACGGTCGCCCAGAGCTTCTCGGCAGGCAGACCATAAACCTTGGTCAGCAACTCAAAAGCCCACTTCAGCGAATCGCGCTTGAAATAGTCTCCGAAAGACCAGTTGCCCAGCATTTCGAAAAATGTGTGATGGCGCGCGGTGTAACCGACGTTTTCCAGATCATTGTGCTTGCCGCCAGCGCGCAGACAACGCTGAACGGATGCTGCACGTACATAGTCACGCTTGTCAGTACCCAGGAATACATCCTTGAACTGCACCATGCCCGAGTTGGTAAACAGCAGGGTTGGGTCGTTGCCGGGAACCAGAGGGGACGACCGCACGACAGCGTGGCCTTTGGAAGCAAAAAAACTGAGGAATTTATCCCGTATTTCTGACGAGTTCATGAGCGCTTGATTAACTGTTTTCGGAGCGACGGGGCAGGCCCCGGAAAGCCAACGATTATACGTGAAGGCCCTATGAAGCTCCTTTGAAGCTCGGTTGAAGTTCGTTTGAAGTTCCTTTGAAGTTCGTTTGAAGCTCCTCTGCATATCTACATCAGCAGCCGCATACTTGCCGAAAAACTAAGCTTGAGAAGCACCATCAAAAAAATGGGCACCGATCAAATCAAGCCGGTCGGTACAGATAGCGTCAACACCGATCGCGCGTAATTCACGCGCTTGATCTGGTTCATTTACGGTGTAACAAAACAATCCGTATCCTGCATCTTTCACTGCGACGGCTTGGTCTGGAGTCAAAAACCGTGCATTGACGTGCAAGGCAGAGGCGCCCAATTGCCGCAACGTGGACGCCCAGTCAGGGGGTACAACATCAACCAGCCAGGCGCGCGGCACCTCAGGCGCAGCGTCCTGCGCTGCCAGCAAGGCTTCGATAGAAAATGAGGACAGCAACACGCTTCCGGCAGGCAGACGGGAGCAGGCCTGCCCCACCAGAAATCCGGTACGTGCATCCATGCCGGGTGCAGGCTTGATTTCGACATTCATCCATAAGCCATGTGACAGGCAGAATGCAGCCGCATCGGCAAAACCCGCCACGGGCTCACCGCTAAATGCCGGCGAATGCCAGCCGCCCGCGTCCATCGCCACGAGTTCATTCAGCGTGAAATCCGCGACCCGGCCCTCCCCCGCGACAGTGCGACCCAGCACGGGATCGTGCATCAGCACCAGACCATCACCGCGAACGGCCATGACATCAAATTCAACCGCGCGAAAACCATGGGCGACAGCGCAGCGCAAAGCCGCCATCGTGTTCTCTGGCGCAAGAATTCCACCACCCCGATGGGCCAATACTCTGGGATAAGTCCACATCTGTCTGTCTCCTGCCATGATGCGCTGGGCTGCCTACGGTAAAATTGCGGTCTATTTTCTTCCTCGCCTTGCCATCATCCCATGGGTAACGACAGCAGTCACAACGCGCCAGCGGCGCCATCCAATTTTTTGCGCGCGATTGTGGATGCCGACACAGCGAGCAAGAAATATGCAGACCGCGTAGACAAGCAAGGTAAAGCGCTGCCGACGGTCATCACACGTTTTCCACCAGAGCCCAACGGTTATCTACATATAGGCCACGCAAAATCAATCTGCCTGAATTTCGGTATGGCGCGCGACTATGATGGTCGCTGTCATTTGCGATTTGACGATACCAATCCGACCAAAGAAGATCAGGAATACGTCGACACCATCATCGACACGGTGGGATGGCTGGGGTTTTCCTGGCGAGATCACGCTGACACACATCAATACTTTGCCAGTGATTATTTCGATCAGCTCTATGAAATGGCCGAATGGTTGATCACCACTGGCCATGCGTATGTCGACAGCCAGTCGGCAGAAGACATGGCCGCCAATCGCGGCAGCTTCAGCGAGCCAGGCAAAAATTCACCGTTCCGGGAGCGCCCCGCAACAGAATCGCTGGATCTTCTGCGTCGCATGAAGGCGGGCGAGTTTGCCGATGGTCAGCACATACTGCGCGCGAAAATCGACATGGCCTCGCCCAACATGAACATGCGCGATCCGGCCATCTATCGCATACGTCATGCGCATCATCATCGCACCGGCGACAAATGGTGCATCTATCCCATGTATGACTATGCGCATCCGATTTCGGATGCGATAGAAAACGTCACTCATTCGCTGTGCACGCTGGAGTTTCAAGACCATAGACCGTTTTACCACTGGATACTCGAACGACTCGCCGAAGGCGGATTTTTCAAACAAGCTCTGCCACAGCAATATGAATTCGCGCGCCTGAATCTGACGTATGCAATCACCAGCAAGCGAAAGTTATTGCAACTGGTCGAGGAAAAGATAGTCGATGGCTGGGATGATCCGCGCATGCCAACGATTGTCGGGATACGCCGCCGTGGTTTTACCCCGGAATCTGTGCAGCTGTTTGCCGAGCGCATCGGCGTTGCGAAATCTGATAGCTGGATCGATATGAGTACGCTGGAAGGTGCGCTGCGCGACGATCTGGATGACAAAGCGGATCGGATCGTGTGCGTGCTCAATCCCCTTAAGCTCATCATTGATAATTTTCCGGAGGCACAAACCGAAGCTTGCAGCGCGCCGGTACATCCGCATCATCCCGAGCGCGGCAACCGTCAGTTCCCGATTAGCCGCGAGTTGTGGATAGAGCAGGAAGATTTCATGGAAGTGCCCGAGAAAGGCTACTTCCGTCTTTTCCCCGGCAACAAGGTCAGGCTGCGATATGGCTATGTGATCGAATGCACGGGCTGCGACAAAGATGCCTCGGGCAAGGTCATCGCTGTGCATTGCAACTACTACCCGGACAGCAAGAGTGGTACTGATGGCGCCTCAACCTACAAGGTGAAAGGCAATATCCACTGGGTATCCGCAGTGCAGTCGGTGGCAGCTGAAGTGCGCCTCTATGATCGATTATTTACCGATCCGCATCCGGATGCCGGCGGCAAGGATTTCAAGCAATCACTCAATCCGAATGCCAAGTCCGTGATCAACGCCTACCTCGAAGCCGGTGCAGACAAAGCAAATCCGGATGACAGATTTCAATTCGAACGTCATGGTTATTTCGTTGCCGACCGCGTGGATTCCACTCCCGGCAAGCCAGTGTTTAACCGCATCGTGACCTTGAAAGACAGCTGGAGCAAATAAGCACCTCTAACAAGATTTTGCTGACTAGTCGAGCCGATGCAGACAGTACTACTCGCATGGCAAGTCGACTTAACAACGCTAGTGGCGATTTCTCAGATATTCCAAGAGAGCCGACGCCATCGCAGCCAAGCTTGCTTCAGCTGCTTTTTTTCGGCATTGCATCCGTTGCTCTGTCGGCAGCTAACTCTTTAATTGTTGTGTTCCGCTTGGTTCGCGCTCGCCGATCCCAGTTGCGAATAATTTCACTGGCCGTGTCTCGTCCACCCAAACCAAAAGCGAGGCCCAGTGCCAGTGCAAAGGCACCCACAACCGCCATGAAAAGCATATTGACCAGCATCGTTGCCACACCAATCTGACTCACCGCCACCACGACGGTGAATGCCCACACCGCCATCGACGAAAGTTTGGCGAGAAAATCAGGATTATCAAGATCGGCTTCAGCCGTCATGCCACGCACAAGCTTCGACACCGCATTCGCAGCGATGCCGCCAATGACCAGAACGACTAGCGCAACAGCGAGATTGGGCAGCCACAGCAAAAGATCGCGCAACACTTCCGATACCGCGGGTAGTCCCAGTGCATCGAAGGCAACGACCAACACGATGAGACGTACAAACCACTTTGCGATGGATGCG
>CANKWG010000175.1 GCA_947487325.1 Oxalobacteraceae bacterium
TCCGGATCCATCGGGCAGGTGTAGATCGCATCGGCCGGGCCCGTAGATTCGTTTTTTCGCTCCGGTGAGAGATAGCGCATCGGATCGGATGTGAATTTGCTCACGCAACCGGTGCTGCAGAAATAGTAGGTCTGGCCCGCATGCGTAGCGCACTTATCGGGATTGGCAGCGGCTTTCATGCCGCAGACCGGGTCTGTGTAGGGCTTGTCTTCGGGTGCAGTCGCTGGCGCGGACGCAGCACCGCGGCGCTGCACTTCACGTATCTGCGGTTCAGCCGGGGATGCTTGCGGACGGCGTAATTCGGTGGATTTCATGGGTTGTTTCTGAGGGTGCGAGGCCAGAGGGTGACCTGCAAATCTGTCTAAAGACGGTTTGCCAAGCTTACCCCATCCAACATACCCCGCGTCAGCCACGCAAATAATCGATCGTTGACGAGCTTCAAATCCTTGATCAATAACAAGCAACTTTACTAGTGCATTTGCACTATGTCGTTCAACCACCTAGCGTGAGTACACTGGAGCTGATGGCAGATTGATAGTCGAATTTTTACCTCGGAACGTAGATGAATCCCAGCGCTGGTAGTCATCGGTATCGTGATCTACATCTGGGTTTTGATCAGATTTCAGGATTTCCTGATTGATTCGCACTTTCCTAAAGGGGGAAATCCTTTGAAGAAAATTTCAAAACAGACGAAAGTCTTTCTGTACACAAAAGCCCAATTCGTGATGCTGGAATATGGCCTGTTCGCTGCCATGATCATCGCCGTTGTCACCGTAGTGATTGTGGGTATGGATTCTGATTTAGTTAGGGGAGTTGATTATGCGAGAAACAAAACGAGCTGCCTGATACCGGGTGGTGTGTCAGACTTACCCATAGCAACGCCGGCTGTCAACAACGCGGCAGCGATGTCCAGTATGGTGTCGACCGTAACCCTCTGCTGGCGGAAATCACCAAGGCAAAGTTAAATCAAATGATTATTGCGCTGCTGTGAGCAGGCTGTCTGCGGACGTTTTCCACACCACATCTTGGTCAACCGAATACAAACTGCAGGGCGTCTTACTATTTTTCTGGCAGGCCTCGAGGGCACGTGATGGTGGATCGTCGCCATCCTCCGCCCAGCTCCACGCGCCCGACGCAGACACGGCAAAGGCGCGTGGTAATGATTGACTTAGATAATGCCGATAGGCCGCTCGACCTGTCTCCGTCAGATGGGGAATGGCCTCTACATTGTCGAGTGTTGCAAATCCACTTGCCGGGATGCGAGCTGTTTCATCAACGAGTGTGTTGATGTCGGTTGGCAGACCTATGCGATGGAGAAAACGTTCGGTTTCTGGCCACCAAACTGGAATGCCATCGCGACTGCTGATCAAGCCATGAGCGTCTGATTTGAAGCGACCATAGGCGATGAGTTGCGAAGATCCACCGGCTGATTGATAGGCGCTCTGCAAGCGCTGCGCCAGCGAGGGATCAAAGTAGCTGTCGTTCTCGCCATAGAACCAAAGGCTGGGCAGCGATGTTCTGCTGCCATAACTGGTGAAGGCAGTTACGAGCGCAGATTTCCAGTCGCAGTAATCACCATCAATACGCAAGCCACCTGCAAAATTTAGCAAGCCGCGCACACCGGGAAACCGCCTTGTACCGAAGCCCATGGTAGCCAGCCCGCCGTAGGATTGACCTGCGACAATGACTCGGTCCTGATCCACCCAAGATATTTTTGTTAGCGCGCGCAAAGCAGCTTCAATATCATCGGCCTGCATCATGCCGTTGTCATGCATGTTGCAACCGAAGTCGCTGTAGATGCCATCGGATTTTGAAAATCCTTTGCGCATGGGGATGGCAACAGCGTAACCCCGTCTGACGAACTCCCGACCCATGGCAAGAAAGCGATCTCTTTTTTGTGCAGCAGGTTTGCCACGCTCCTTGCCATGATTCATTAGCAGCAAAGGAAATGGACCTGCGCCTGGCGGTTTGTAGATAGTGGTTTCGAATTGCAGCTGCTTGCCATTTTCGGTGACTGGCAGCATGAGCACTTGCTCGTTGATAGAGGCATCAAGCGCCTGTGCTTCTGCTTGTCGTGTGAGCAGTGCGAGGGCAGTAAGTACAAATAGACATTGAATCAAGCCAAAATGCGGGCGACGTTTCATGAGGTCTTCTTGATGAGCAAATGAAACTCATTTTAAAGACCGTATTGCCAGCGCTCAATGACTCAAAGAATAATTTCCGCGACTAATTAAGGAAATTGAAATTTTGTCAAACAAGCGCTGGTCTGTCGTCATGCAGATATTTCTCGGAGCAGGTGTTCGCCATAAACGACAGCGTCATTACTCGATTGCCTCAAGTCGTGTTGCCTTCATGCGTGAGGCCAGCAGCTTACCCTTGCGAGCGCGCTTGCCGAAGTGATGTGCGAGATCAGCACCGCTGAGCGTGTTTTCCTGTGGCTTGCCGCTGCGAGCACTGGTGCCGACAATACGCACACCTTTTTTCGATATCGGTTGCGCTGCGAGCAGCTTTTCATTCGGCTCGAGATCCATCAGCGTCACACCGCGTCCGCCGCTGGCTTGTGTTTTGATCTCATCCATTCCGAAAACCAGCAGGCGTCCCTTTTCTGACAGGCAGACCAGTGCGCTTGCTTGTTTGCCTATGATGACTGGCATGACAGGCTCATCGCCGTCGTCCATGCTCATGAAGGATTTGCCACCTTTCTGGCGGCTGATCATGTCACCGGCTTTGGCGGCGAATCCAAAGCCCCCAGTCGATGCCAGTAGCAGCGGTGTTTCAGGCGTGCCGGCAAAGTAATGGACAAGACGTGTGCCGGCTTCTACTTCGACCAGCGTGGTCATGGGTACGCCATCGCCCCGCGCTCCGGGCAACTGCGATACCGAGACGGAATACACGCGGCCACCAGAGCCAAAGGCAAGCACATGATCAGTGGTGCGGCATTCGAAGGTTGAATAAAGGCTATCACCAGCCTTGAAGCTGAACTGCTGTGCATCATGGCCATGACCTTGGCGAGCACGTACCCAGCCTTTTTGCGAAATGATGACAGTCACTGGTTCATCAATGATCTTGATCTCGGCAACGGCTTTCTCAGCGGCTTTGATCAGCGTGCGTCGCGCATCGCCATATTGTTTTGCGTCCGCATCGATTTCCTTGACGATGAGTTTTTTCATCGAGGCCGGATTATCGAGCAGCTCCTGCAGTGTGGCTTTTTCGTTACGCAGCTCGGCGAGTTCCTGCTGTACCTTGATGGCTTCCAGCCGTGCGAGCTGACGCAGGCGAATTTCCAGAATATCTTCCGCCTGTCTTTCGGAGAGTTTGAACGCCTGCATGAGTGCGGGCTTGGGTTCGTCGGACTCTCGGATGATCTTGATGACTTTGTCAATATTGAGTAGTACTGCTTCACGACCCTCCAGAATGTGAATGCGATCATCCACTTTGGTGAGTCGGTGTTGCGTACGACGAGTGACCGTGCCGAAGCGGAAGGCGATCCATTCACGCAGAATATCGCCCAGACCTTTCTGACGTGGCTTGCCATCGTTACCGATCATGACCAGATTCACACCGACGTTGTTTTCCAATGAGGTGTGTGCGAGCAGCAGATTGCTAAACTCTTCCTGATCTTGATTTTTTGATTTTGGCTCGAATACCAGACGTACCGGCGCATCACGGCCAGATTCATCACGCACGGTATCAAGCACGCCGAGAATGGCTTGTTTGTTAGCCATCTGGTCGGGTGACAAGCTCTTTTTACCCAGTTTGATTTTGGGATTGGTGAGCTCTTCGATTTCTTCCAGAATCTTTTGCGACGATGCGCCAGGTGGTAGTTCAGTGACCACCAGCTGCCATTGTCCACGGGCGAGCTCTTCGATTTTCCAGCGCGCCCGCACCTTGATACTGCCGCGTCCATTTTGATAAATCTCGCTCACGGTGGTATCAGGCGTGATTATCTGACCGCCACCGGGGAAATCCGGTCCCGGTATCAGCGCCATTAGTTCATCGTGCGAGAGCTTGGGATTTTTGATGAGTGCTACTGCGGCGAGTGCAACCTCATGCAGATTGTGTGAGGGTATTTCGGTCGCCAGCCCCACTGCGATGCCGGACGCGCCATTGAGCAGCACGAAGGGAAGACGCGCAGGCAGTAGCTTGGGTTCTTCGGTGGAGCCATCGTAGTTGGGCTGAAAGTCCACCGTGCCCATGTCGATTTCATCGAGCAGCAAACGCGAGATAGGTGTCAGGCGCGCTTCGGTGTAACGCATCGCAGCAGCACCATCGCCATCGCGTGAACCGAAATTGCCATGTCCATCAACAAGCGGATAGCGCAGCGAAAAATTCTGCGCCATGCGCACCATGGCGTCATACACCGACTGATCGCCATGCGGATGCAGTTTGCCAAGTACATCACCGACGACGGCTGCCGATTTGCGCGGCTTGGCGGCTGGATCAAGTCGAAGCTGATCCATCGCGTAGAGAATGCGACGCTGTACTGGTTTCTGGCCATCGCAAACGTCAGGTAGTGCGCGGCCTTTGACGACGGAGATCGCATAGTCGAGGTAGGCGCGCTCGGCAAAGGTCGCCAGTGTCAGGCTCTCGCCGCTGTCATCAGCGGCGGCTTCGAAAAGATTTGTCTGGTCGGTCATTTTTGTTTAATCGAAGTTTTTTCGTGTTTTTCGAAAGTCACTGGATCCCGGCCTGCGCCGGGATGACGATTGAAAAGCCGGTGGATTCAAAATCCTCTTTTTGGTGAG
>CANKWG010000176.1 GCA_947487325.1 Oxalobacteraceae bacterium
GCGTGCTGCAAAGGTTAGGCGCAAAACATGCGCTCGTCGTCTGGGCCCGCGACAACATGGATGAAATTTCACTGGGCGCAGCGACCATGGTAGGCGAGCTCATTGATGGCGAAATTCGTGAATACGATATCCATCCGGAAGACTTTGGTTTGCAAATGACCTCCGGTCGACATCTGCAGGTCACGGGGGCCGCAGAATCCAAAGAAAAAATTCTTGAAGCACTGAATAACCGGGCGGGTCCGGCACGAGACATTGTCATGCTCAATGCCGGCGCCGCACTCTATGCTGCCGGCGCAGTCAGTAGCATCGCTGATGGCGTTACACGCGCAAAGGAAACATTAGCCACCGGTGCTGCGCGTGCAAAACTCGATCAGTTCGCGCAGTTCACTCAAAAACTGGCTACTTCATAAAGCCATCGAAAAACAATACGCACAATCACTATGTCTGACATTCTAAAAAAAATTCTTGATGTAAAAGCTGACGAGGTCGCCGCTGCAAAAAAACATCAAGATCTGGCAAGCCTGCGCCGCGACGTTGAATCTGATACACCGGCGCGCTCACAGATTCGCGGCTTCGAAGCCAGCCTGCGTAGCAAGATCGCCTCAGGTAAAGCAGCAGTGATTGCTGAGATAAAAAAGGCATCTCCCTCCAAAGGCGTGCTGCGCGAAAATTTTCGACCCGCCGAAATCGCGCAAAGCTATGCGCATCACGGCGCCGCCTGCCTGTCTGTTCTGACGGATGTCCATTTTTTTCAGGGTGCGCCAGAATATTTGCAGCAGGCACGTGCGGCCTGCGACATTCCTGCGCTACGCAAAGACTTCATCATTGATCCGTACCAGATCTATCAGGCACGTTCCTGGGGCGCGGATTGCGTCTTGCTGATTGTTGCAGCGCTAGACCACGGCCTTATGGCCGAACTCGAAGCCTGTGCGCATGAACTGGGTATGGGGGTGCTGGTCGAGGTTCACGACGCCGATGAGCTTTCCGCTGCGCTCAAACTGAAAACGGCAATGCTGGGCATCAACAACCGTAATTTGCGCACTTTCGAAACCAGTCTCGACACCACGATCAATCTCCTGCCGCGCATATCGCCCGACAAAATGGTCATCACCGAATCCGGCATCCTCGCTCCGGATGATGTCAAACGCATGCGTGACGCCGACGTTCATGCCTTTTTAGTCGGTGAAGCATTCATGCGCGCCCCAGAGCCCGGTACCGAGCTAGCTCGTCTATTCAGCTAAAAATTACCACTACAAGTCAACCCAAGTAGACACGAATCAACGCAGACCAACGCGAATTAATCCGACTCAACGCGGACCAAAGCGTAAAGGATCCAGCCGCTTCAGCCATTCACGCGCCATCGGCAGGGGATCGCCGCACAGCGCGGCGACCAGTAACTCCGCGCAAAGCGGCGCGCAGGCTATGCCACGCGAGCCATGCCCCACGCTTACAGACAAACCTTCGGCGATCTTGCCCACCAGCGGCAATCTGTCTTGCGTCGTCGCCCGCCATGCGACGCGACCACTGAGAACCACGCTAGGATCCTTGGCAAAATCAGGTAACAAGCGCCGCAAGCGCTGGAAATTTTCCAGATCATCTGTCTTGCGAGCAGAACCATCCTCGTCGTCATATTGAATCGTCGCGCCTATCGTATGTACGCCGTTGATGGCTGGCGTGATGTAGCCGTCGCGACAAACAATCACATGAATCGCCTGATCTGCTTGTTCGGGTACAACGGATAGCTGGCCACGGGCACGATCAACTGTCAAGGGTAGCGGGCTCAGTTGCGTTGCATAGGCGGTTGCCATCACGACCTGAGCAGCAGAAAAAATTTCACCGTCAGACAGACTCAACTGCCATGAATCGTCGACATGCTGAACAAGGCTGGTCACTTCAGCGCGGGTATGCACATGAATCAGTGGATGATCGAGCATGGCATGAACGAGTGCGACGGGCTCTAGCCATCCGGCCTGTGGCAAAAAAAATCCCGAACTAGCTGGTGTCTGTCCGCAGAGCTTATCCGCTGCCGCGCGGCTGACTTCCATGATCTCGTCATGCGGGCGTGCGCTCGCATAGTCACGCAACTTGTCATGACGTCGCTGATCGCGTGTCATGCGAAACGCACCGCAAAATGCGTGCGGGACTGATGCACCGTGCTGGCTAAGCCAATGCTGCAGCCAATGCACACCGGCCGCAGAAAATTCGGCAATAGGGTTATCGGCACCACCGGGCTCGGGCCGCACCACCGCGACGGGATTACCCGACCCACCACAGGCGGGCTGTTCACGCTCCAGCACGATGACGGCCCTACCTCTGCTGGCGAACTGGCGAGCGATGCTCGCACCAGCGATGCCGGCGCCGATGATGACGATGGGTGAAGAGGACAATTGTGCCAAGAGGTGGATTACTTGCAGCGACCTTCAAAAATCAGCATCGAGGTCGGCATCTCCAACGTATCGCTGACAGTGATGGCGATACGATCGATCAACACCTTGCGCATCGCGCTCTCAGGGGTCAGGCCCATGCAGCTAATAAGTTCATTGCTGAGTTTGCAGTCAAGACCTTCCATCTTCCGGTCTGTCACCACATAGCGATGACGCGCATCCGCTGGCACTGTTGACGCCGCACCGCGATGCTCGAAGCGCCGCTTGCCCTCACAGTCGTACTGTACATCCGCCGCGATCGCGGCCAGCGGCAGGAGCAACCCCACCAACGAGTTCAGCAGAATGGCAAACTTCATCTCAGTCATCCGGAAAAGTGTTAGCGCATCATACAATGCAACGGATATGCCTTTTACCAGATGGTCGCCGACATGAAAACCTTACTGATAATTCTGCTTGCGTTCATCCCCACAACAGTGCTGGCCCAGAACTGGGTTCGCTATGCAGAAAGCGATCAGAGCCTGATGTACTTCGACAGCCTGCGTACCCGAAAGATGGGCGATACCGCCTTTGTATGGGACTTGCATGATCTAAAAAGCGCTGCAACTGACCCTTCTGGCAAGCCATATCAATCAGTGCTTTATGCAGTCGAGTATCAATGCCGTGCGCGCAAATGGCGTGTGCTGGGCACTTCAAGACATCCGCGGGGCATGGGCGCCGGCAAAGCAGTGTCGGAAGAAGCAGGCGCCATGGCGTTCGCCGAGGCCGGACCAGGCTCTCGCGCAGAGCAGCTCTTCAATCATGTCTGCGAATAGTCGACAGATCTAGCTGATCGCAGTGCTCACGATGGCTGCGATCCAAACCATCGATTGAATTCTGCGACATCTGCTTCAGTCAATACACCGGCGCGGATGCGCAATGCGATCAGATCACGCAGGTAGTTGTAGCGTGCCCGCGATTGATCTGTACGCGCTCGCAGAAGACGCCGGCGTGCATCCAACACCAGCACCACCGTCACCACCCCCAATTCATAGCCTCGCTCCTGTGCCTTCACGGTCTGCACCAGTGCATCCACTTGGGCATCGGAGGCATCAATCCGCGCACGGTTGGCCACGGCGCTAGTAAAAGCAAGCCGAACCTCGCGCTCCACCTGACGTGCGATGCCTTCGAGCTGCTGGTTAGCGATATCCAGCTGGCGCTGCGCGACCCGCTCTGCTGCGCTGGTACGTCCCCCCTCATAAAGCGGAATCCTCAGCTCAAGACCCACCGAGTCGACACTGAATCTTGGCCGCGGCGAGTTATCAATATCCTGATTTGTCTCATTGCGCTGATAGAACGCAACGAGTTGCGGGAAGTGATCGGCGCTAGCAGCGGCCACTGACTGACGGCTCGACTCCACACCATGTCGCCGCGCGCTCAGCCCGGGATGGGAAGCTAGCGCGTTGCTTACCCAATACTGCTCAGACTCCGACACGCCCGGAAAACTCTGCCGGCTCATCACGGGCAGCACACCTGGATCAATGCCTGCGATCTCTTTTAGCCACACACGAGCGGCCGACTCCTTGTTGAGTGCATCGATTTCCTGAATAGCGAGTTGCTGCGTCCACGCAATTGCCTCAGCCAGATCATTTACACGCGCCATCTCACGCGCTCGCATAGCCCGCAGGCGATCGACATTCCGTGTCGCTGCTTCTTTTTCTGCCTGCAAGCGCTGCAGCTCATCACCCGACTCAAGCAGGACAAGATACTGGTCTGCAAGTTGCGCAAACAACTCGCCGCGCACTTGCTGGGCCTCATGCTCAGCCTGATCGATCGCCACTCGTGCGCTGTCGCGTCGGCGAACTGAGGCGATATCTACCAACGGCTGACGCACCATGAGCACGGTGCGCTGGCCGTTATAGGTCAGATCTGTTCCGCCGGCTCGGTAATCATTTTGCGAATAAGAGCTCTGTAAACTGACTTGGGGATGGAGTCGACTCTCGGCAACACGTGCTTCGGCCTGGAGTCGCTCGGTCGTCAGCGAGCGTACTTTCAGCGATGGATTGTCGCTGGCAGCTGCCCGGTACAAATTGAGCAAATCCGCCGACACAGCCGATGCCGACCAGAGCACACCTGTGAGCGTCATCATCCAGACCAGACGGATGCTATTGGCAGGATGCATTCACTCCTCCTTCAAGGAGCGCACCATCATGTCCGACAGTGGCGCAGTTAGGTAGTGCCACAGCGTACGCTGCCCCGTCGTGACGAGTACATCCGCTGGCATGCCAGGCATGAGTTCAAGCTTGAGCTTGGC
>CANKWG010000177.1 GCA_947487325.1 Oxalobacteraceae bacterium
GCGCGTGGCGTTGACACAGGCGCAAAGCGAACTACGGAATGCGCGCCGGCGTCTTACCAGCCTGTGGGGTAATGCTGCGCCGCGCTTCAGTGAGGCGCAGGGTGAAGTTGATTTACTCCCGCTGATACCTGTTCGTGAATCGATAGACCAGCGCTTGCGTACATCACCGCTGCTCCAACGGGCGCAACTGGAGCTGGAACGACGCAAGTCGCTTGTCAATGTAGAGCAAAGCAAGACGGTGCAAGATTTCACCGTCAGTGTGGGCGTGAAGCGGCGAGAGGAATCACAGAACGAGCAGATGATGCTCGGATTTTCAGTACCGATACCACTTTACAACCGCAATCAGGGCAACTTGCTCGAAGCCCTGCGCCGAGAGGATAAGGCCCGTGATGAATTGGTTGCAATCCGTATCGCATTGACCAGCGACGCTTACCAGATCATGGAGCGGATTAGTGCTCGCCGGCAGGAGGCAGAGCTGCTGCGCACCGAGGTTGTGCCCGGTGCAAAGAGTGCCTATGAAGCGGCGACGATAGGATTTGAGAATGGCAAATTCAGTTTTCTAGAAGTGCTCGATGCTCAACGGACTTTTTTCAGTGCGAAATCCCAGTATCTGACTGCGCTTGCTGCTGTGCATCGTGCAGTGACAGATCTCGAGGGTATTCTCGGTGAGCCGGATGCTGCAGTGTCGCCCAAAACTCCATCCTCAGATAACAGGTAATGGTCATGAACAAATCAACAAATACTTTGGGTAAGCGACAGTGGCTGGCCGTCATCCTGATCCTTGCCGTCGGTGGAGTGCTCGCCGCACTGATTCTCACCCAAGACAAGAAAACAGTTCGCAAGCAGGATGATGATGGGCCGAGCCCAGCGCAGGTGGAAAGCAAGCCGAAACCACCCCATGAAGCTGCGCACGTCATGATGGATGACGATCAAGTCCGTGCATCAGGGATCGCGATCGCAGCAGCCGGCGCTGTTCAGATTGCATCGGTGGTGCAGTTCCCGGGGGAGGTACAGCTCAATGATGATCGAACTGTCCATGTGGTGCCGCGTGTACCGGGGATTGCCGAGGCTGTGCTGGTAAGTACTGGTCAGACCGTGCGCAAAGGGCAGGCACTGGCAGTGTTTTCGAGTCAGGTCATTTCCGAGCAGCGCAGTGCATTGCAGACCGCCCAGAAGCGTCAGAGCTTCGCACTCACGGTGTACGAACGTGAGAAAAAACTATGGGAACAAAAGATAACGGCTGAACAGGATTTTTTGCAGGCGCAAGCTGCGCTGCGCGAGGCCGAGATTGCGGTTGAAAACGCTCAGCAGAAACTGAATGCGCTGGGCGTTACTGGTGGCAGTGGTACTGGCCTGAATCGCTTTGAGTTGCGGGCGCCGTATGATGGTCTGGTCGTCGAGCGCAAACTCAGTGTGGGTGAGGCGGTCAAGGAAGACACGCCTATCATGACGATTTCTGATATGTCTGCAGTCTGGGTCGAGGTCAGTATTCCTGCCAAGGATCTACCTCTCATGCGCGTCGGTGCAAAGGTGCTGGTGCGCGCCACTGCATTTGATGCCAAGGCAACGGGTACCGTGGCCTTTGTTGGTGCTCTGGTCGGTGAGCAGACCCGTATGGCCAGGGCGCGTATCGTGCTCGCAAATCCGCAAGGTGTCTGGCGGCCTGGTTTATTCGTGAATGTCGAAGTCAACTCTGCCAACCTGCAGGTACCGGTGGCTGTAGAGAGCGAGGCTATACAGACACTGGGAAATCGCCAGGTCGTGTTTGTGCGTGAAGAAAAGAGATTCCTGCCGCGTAGCGTGAAGCTGGGTATCAGTGACGGCAAATACATTGAAGTGCTGGAAGGTCTGCCACCGGGTACGCGTTACGCTGCGCGGGGTAGCTACATCATCAAGTCCGAGCTGACCAAACTGACGTCAGAAGAAGGCTACTGACCTTCACAGGAGCCTTGCCATGTTTGAGAAACTGATTCAATTCGCTATCAACCAGCGCGCGCTGGTGCTGCTGGCTGCTTTAGGTGTGGCGCTGGCCGGGATGCTGAGTTATCAGCAGTTACCGATTGATGCCGTACCGGACATCACGAATGTTCAGGTGCAGATCAATACCGAAGCGCCTGGTTTTTCACCGCTCGAGGCCGAGCAGCGGATTACTTTTCCGATCGAAACCGTGATGGCGGGGCTACCCAATCTACAGCAGACGCGTTCGTTGTCGCGCTATGGCCTTTCACAAGTGACGGTGATTTTCAAAGAAGGTACCGACATTTATTTCGCGCGCCAGATGGTCAATGAGCGTCTTACTCAGGCGCGCGACAAACTCCCGCCGGGGATGACACCCACCATGGGGCCGATCGCCACGGGTCTGGGCGAGATTTATCTGTGGACCGTCGAGGCTGACGCACAAGCCAAGAAGGCAGATGGCTCGCCTTACACCGATACGGATCTTCGCGAGATACAGGACTGGGTGATCAAGCCGCAATTGCGTAATGTGCTTGGCGTTACCGAGATTAATTCGATCGGCGGTTATGTGAAGGAGTATCAGATTGCGCCGAATCCGCAGCGACTGGCTTCACTGGGTGTGTCCATGGAAAATCTGGTCGCTGCCATTGATCGGAATAATCACAACGCTGGCGCCGGCTATATCGAAAAGCGTGGCGAGCAGTATTTGGTGCGAGCGCCGGGTCAGGTGCGGACATTGGAGGACATTCGTAACGTGGTGGTCAAGAATGCTGGTGGCATTCCGGTGCGAGTGCGTGATGTAGCTGATGTAGGTATTGGTCAGGAATTGCGAACGGGCGCGGCAACAGCAAACGGCAAGGAAGTCGTGCTTGGCACCGTGTTCATGCTGATGGGTCAGAACAGCCGTACCGTGTCGCAGGCGGTTGATCTGAAAATGCAGGAAATCAATCGCAACCTGCCCAAGGGTATTCGTGCAGTAACGGTGTATGACCGAACAGACCTGGTCGACAAGGCAATCGCCACCGTCAAGAAAAATCTGCTTGAGGGTGCGATCTTGGTGATTGTTGTGCTGTTCGTCTTTTTGGGGAATATGCGCGCAGCGATTATTACTGCTGCCGTGATTCCACTGGCCATGTTGTTCACCTTTACTGGCATGGTTCAATATCAGGTCAGCGCCAACCTCATGAGCCTGGGCGCGCTGGACTTTGGCATCATCGTCGATGGTGCTGTCGTCATTGTAGAGAACTGCATACGTCGGCTAGCCCATGCGCAATCGCAGCACGGTCGGACGCTGACACGCGAAGAACGCTTCCACGAAGTTTTTGAGGCCGCACGTGATTCGCGCCGGCCCTTGTTGTACGGGCAGTTCATCATCATGGTGGTGTACCTGCCGATTTTTTCGCTCTCTGGTGTCGAAGGAAAAATGTTCCACCCGATGGCCTTTACGGTGGTGATGGCGCTGCTAGGCGCAATGATTTTATCGGTGACCTTTGTGCCAGCTGCGGTCGCGATGCTGGTGACTGGCCGAGTACAAGAAAAAGAAATCGCGCTCATGGTCTGGGTCAAGCGCTGGTATGTGCTGATGTACGACTGGGTGATGCAGGCGAGGGCTGTTGTGCTGACCTTTGCGTTGGTTGCGGCGATACTCGCTGGCTTGCTGCTCACGCGTATTGGCAGCGAATTCGTCCCCAATCTGAATGAGGGTGACCTGGCCGTTCAGACCATACGTGCCCCAGGCGTCAGCCTGACACAAGCGGTAACAATGCAGATGCAGATCGAGACGACCTTGAAAGCGAAATTTCCCGAGATTGAACGTGTGTTTACGCGCATCGGGACCGCCGAGATTGCTACCGATCCCATGCCACCGAATCTGTCAGATGGTTACATCATGCTTAAGCCAGTACAAGACTGGCCCGACCCTGCTAAAACACGGGATCAGTTGCTGGAGGAAATTCGGGCGGTGGTCTGGAAGATCCCCGGCAACAACTATGATTTCTCACAGCCGATTCAGCTGCGCTTCAATGAACTGATTTCGGGCGTGCGCAGTGATGTGGCGGTGAAAATTTTTGGTGACGACATGGACCAGTTACACCGACTCGCCGAGGAGACGGCAACGGTCATGCGTCAGGTACCCGGTGCGATCGACGTGAAAGTGGAGCAGACCAGCGGTCTACCCATGCTGACTATCGACATCGACCGTCAAAAATTGTCGCGCTATGGGCTCACGATGATGGAAGTGCAGGACGTGGTAGCGGCTGCGATTGGCGGCAGCAAAGCAGGTACGCTGTTTGAGGGCGACCGACGTTTCGATATGGTGGTCCGTCTGCCAGAAAATTTGCGCGGCGATATCGAAGGGATGAAAGCTCTACCCATTTCTTTACCAGTTCAGGGGAGTAGTGGTACCAAAGGCTTCATTCAGCTGGCCGAGGTTGCCACGCTGACGCTGGCGCCGGGTCCCAATCAGATTAGTCGCGAAAACGGCAAGCGCCGCATTGTTGTTACGTCGAATGTGCGGGATCGCGATATCGGTAGTTTCGTTGATGAAGCTAGCCAGCGATTGGCTTCAGTGACTTTGCCGACGGGTTACTGGACCCAGTGGGGCGGGACCTTCGAAAATCTTCAGTCCGCTACGCAGCGTTTGAAACTTGTGGTGCCCGCCGCACTTTT
>CANKWG010000178.1 GCA_947487325.1 Oxalobacteraceae bacterium
ACCACCGGTTTGCGTCACGTACCGATTCTTCCATGATGTGATTGTCCCCTCGCAAGCAGGGGCGCGATGGGCCGCCGTCGCCTGACGTTTCACGGGCAGAATCCTGAGTCGCGTCACCCTGAGATAGGCAATGCTCACGGTCGCGTCTGACTCACGGAGCAGGCTCTTCGCAGGCGAGGTTACGATGTTGGGGAAGAAACGCATTGAAAACGAGCAGGAGGGCGTTGATACCCTGATCGGGCGCGGTTGCCGCATTGAGGGCGATGTCGTGTTTCAGGGTGGGTTGTGGGTCGGCGGCCATATCATCGGCAACGTGCGGGCCGAGCCTCAAGGGGCGGGCTACCTGATCGTACTGCCGGAAGGGCGTATCGAGGGCGATGTCTGTGCCCGGCATATTGTCGTCAGGGGTGAGGTGGTCGGAAATCTCCATGCCAGCGACAGGGTTGAATTACTGGCCCGGGCGCGCATAATCGGCAATATTGCTTACGCGGGCATGACCATGCAGGTCGGCTGTAGTGTTCTCGGCAAGCTTATGCAGGCCGAAGAGTCGAATATCCCTGCAGACCATGCGTCATTGTCGGCAGCGCTTCGTGCGCGCGGCTATAATCCCAAGTTATTGATTCATAAGGCAGGAGCATTCACATGAACGCAATCACCGAAATGCCGACACCCATCAATTTCACGGACAGCGCAGCCAACAAAGTGGCTCAGCTGATCGAAGAAGAGGGTAACCCCGATCTCAAACTGCGCGTGTTCGTACAGGGCGGCGGTTGCTCGGGTTTTCAGTATGGTTTCACGTTTGATGAAATCGTGAACGAAGACGACACGGCGATGATGAAAAACGGCGTGCAGTTGCTGATCGATTCAATGAGCTATCAGTATCTCGTTGGCGCTGAAATTGATTATAAAGACGATCTCGAAGGCGCTCAGTTCGTGATCAAGAATCCGAACGCAACCACCACCTGCGGTTGCGGTTCGTCGTTCTCTGCCTGAACCATTTCTGTATTCGCAAAAAGCGCGGCTTAGTCCGCGCTTTTTTGTTGCCTTCGTATCGGGAAGTAGGGACCCATCGTCACGCAGGGTAAAGCGCCCCGAGCACACGCGGGCCACGCGCGCCGGTGACCGATGGCAGGTTGCCCGGCAAACGCTCGCAGAAGCGTTCTGCCAACCAGGCAAAGGCCAGTGCCTCGACATGCTGCGGTGCCACCCCCAGCGCACTTGTGTTCGACACTGGGCACGCCAGCTGTTCCTGCAACAAGCGCATCAGGTACGCATTCAGTGCGCCACCGCCACACACATAAACCGCCTCAGCGTCCGGCGCGTCGCGCCGTATCGCATCGGTTAGTGTGCGCGACGTGAATGCAGTCAGCGTCGCTTGTACATCGGCGGGCGCGGCGCCGGTGAAGTGCTGCAGATGTTGCGTCAGCCATGGGGTGTTGAACAAATCACGTCCCGTACTCTTGGGCGCGGGCTGCGCGAGATAGGGTTCGCTCATCAGTGCTGCGAGCGAGTCCGGCAACACATTGCCCGAAGCTGCCCACTGACCTCCCCCGCCCTCGTCATAGTGCTGGCCGCGCTGTGCATGTATCCATCCATCCATCAGCATGTTGCCGGGCCCGGTGTCGTAGCCGGTGACATTGCCATCGGGCCTGAGGACGCTGATATTGCTGATACCGCCGATATTGGCCACCACGCGCGTCTGGGTCGTGCTGCCAAAGATAGCTTGGTGAAAGGCGGGCACCAGCGGCGCACCCTGGCCACCAGCGGCGATATCGCGATGACGAAAACCACTGATTACATCAATGCCGGTCAGTTCGGCCAGTAACGCAGGGTTGATGATCTGCCGCGTGTAACCCAGCTCGGGCCGGTGACGTATGGTTTGGCCATGGGCGCCGATGGCAGCTACCTGTTCGGCGCTGATACCGGCGTCGGCCAGTAGTTGCTGCACACACGCTGCGTACAACTCAGTCAGCTGATTCGTTGCCATAGCCTCGCGATGAATTTCATCGTCACTTGCCGATTGTAGTGCCAGCAGTTCAGCTCTGAGCGCATCGGGAAATGCAACGAAAGCGGCATGCAAAGCCTGATTGGATGAACTCAGTACACCATCAATGCCATCTAGGCTGGTGCCTGACATCAGGCCAATATAAAGAGGGATTGAAGGCATCGTGGTGGGTAAGGTGATGCCGTGATCGACGTTCAGCGCGAAGCTAGCGTCACGGGATTCGGCGCCATCATCGCAAAGCGATGGTTGATGTTGGCGACTCGTTTGCGAAAATGCGGTAACTCAGCAGCAGAAAGCGCCACCGTCTGCGGCAAGGTAATCGTGCCCGGATCGCGCGCTTCATTATTGACGCGGAATTCGTAGTGCAGATGCGGGCCGCTCGACCAGCCGGTGCTGCCCACATAACCAATCACCTCTCCTTGCGCCACGCGTCTGCCTAGACGCATGCCTGTCCCGATGCGGCTCATGTGAGCATACAACGTTGAATACACTGGCCCGTGTTTGACGATCACCACGTTGCCATAGCCACTTTGCACACCTGAAAAATCAATGACACCGTCTGCTGTTGCGCGTATCGGTGTGCCCTCAGGCGCGGCGAAATCAATACCCTTGTGTTGTGTCCATTCGCCAGAAACCGGGTGCATGCGCATCGCAAAACCTGAGGTGATACGCGACATTGGGAGTGGCGATTTGAGGAAAGTTTTTTTCAATGCGTTACCTGACGCATCGTAATAATCACCTCGCCGGCCCTCGCCAGTACCAAACCATATGGCTTGCCGGTGATTGCCGTTATAGTGAAACTCCGCTGCCAGCACACGGCCACTACGAACAAACTCGCTGCCGTGCCATAGCGATTGATAAATCACCTGAAAGTAGTCACCTTTGCGAAGATCCGCGGCAAAATCAATATCGCCCGCAAAAATTTCCAGCAGCTGTTCCGTCACTGTGTCGGGTAGTTGCGCCATGTCAGTGGCCACAAAAAATGATGAGCGAATTTCGCCTGAGCGCATCTCGACGCGCGGCTCCAGTGTCACCTGAGTGAGCTTGCTGCTAAAACCATCGGCAGTTTTCTCGAGGATAAGATTGGTAGCGTTGTTCTGATTGCGAGGGCTATCCAGCAGTGTTTGCATGGATAGCAATTTACCTTCCGGGCTGATACTTGCCTGCAACCGTGCACCGGAGCGCAGGCTCACCAGTGTTCGTGCGTGAGCATCTTTGCGGATGAAGTTTGCGGCACCCGGATCATTCACACCCATGCGATTGAGTAAGGACCACAGACTGTCGCCGGGGCGCACCCGCTCTTCTACGATGAAGGGCGTCGAGGCATTGCGCAATGCGCTGATCTGGGTGGAGAGGTCGGGCAGCGCCAGCTCTTCGGTGATGGTCACGACGGGCAGATCGGCTGCATCCGGTGCTAAAGGCGCAACACCGGCGGCACCAAACGCAATCAGAGACAGACCTGCCGCCGCAAAAGACACCTTGCGGCTTGTCGGTAGCAAACAGAGCTTTCGCCACAGGTGGCTGACTGCTATCCGGGATTTGTCGGTAAGACGCATGCGATAGGATAAAATTTGCTGTTTTTCTTTGCGGCACTGCTTTCGCCGCAGTGTATTTCAAGAAAAAACAAAGATCGCATTATAGCAAACGCAACACACGATTTTTTGACCCGGTACAAGCCATCATGGACGTAAAAACGCAATCTGATTCCAATTCTCAATCTGGCGCAGCAGTAGCCATCGCAGCCAATGCAGCCACTGCAGCCACCGCATTGCCGCTCTCCGACAAGGTTCGCGAGGCGTTGGCCATCGTTAAACGGGGTGTTGACGAATTGCTTATCGAATCCGAATTTGCGCAAAAACTGGCATCGTCCGAAAAAAATGGCAAGCCACTGCGCATCAAACTCGGTCTGGATCCCACTGCACCCGATTTGCATCTGGGACACACGGTCGTACTCAACAAAATGCGTCAGCTGCAAGATCTTGGTCATACGGTCATTTTTCTGATTGGTGATTTCACCTCGATGATCGGCGATCCTTCTGGGCGCAACGTGACACGACCACCGCTCACGAGAGAACAAATAGAACAGAATGCGAAAACTTATTTTTCGCAAGCCAGTCTGGTGCTGGATCCGGCGCGCACTGAAATCCGCTACAACTCCGAGTGGTGTGATCCCTTGGGTGCGCGGGGCATGATCGAGCTGTCAGCGCGTTATACCGTTGCGCGTATTTTAGAGCGTGAAGATTTCACCAAGCGCTTCAAAGCAGGCACACCTATTTCGGTACATGAATTACTCTATCCGCTGATGCAAGGCTATGACTCGGTGGCGCTGAAATCCGATCTTGAAATCGGTGGTACTGATCAGAAATTCAATTTGCTGGTCGGTCGTGAGCTCCAAAAAGATTACGGTCAGACGCCACAGTGCATACTCACCATGCCCTTGCTAGAAGGCTTGGATGGCGTTGAAAAAATGTCCAAGTCCAAGGGCAATTACATCGGCATCACCGAGCCGGCCAACACCATGTTTGCCAAGGTGATGAGTATTTCCGATGTGATGATGTGGCGTTATTACGAGTTGCTGTCCTTCCGCTCGA
>CANKWG010000179.1 GCA_947487325.1 Oxalobacteraceae bacterium
GCTGGGGTTTCCGATTGCGCTGGCCGGTACGCTCTCGAATGTTTATTTTGGTATGCAGGAGCAGGGTCTGCCCACAGGATCGCTGGGTTTTATTTATCTGCCTGCATTGTTGGTGATTTCAATCGCCAGCGTACTCACCGCACCGCTAGGTGCCAAAGTCGCGCATGCGTTGCCGGTCAAGAGTCTGAAAAAAGTGTTTGCGGTAGTGCTCTACCTCCTTGCAGGGTATATGTTTTACAAGGCTTTTCGTTGATTCGAACTGCGACATTTCATATTCAACCGAAGTTGTTTGCGCTAATAGCCTCAACCCAGCTGCTCACGCAGAACATTCTTTTGTACCTTGCCCATCGTATTGCGCGGTAGCTCAGTAACAAAATGCACGCGCTTGGGTACCTTGAAATTAGCGATACGCGTTTTCAAGGTATCAATGAGCGCCGCTTCCGATGCAGTCGCACCATCTCGCATCACCACGACCGCTACAACAGCTTCACCGAAGTCCGGATGCGGCACACCAATCACCGCTGACTCAAGTACGCCTGACATCTCATCAATCACGGATTCGATTTCTTTTGGATAGACATTGTAGCCACCGGAAATGATCAGATCCTTGCTGCGACCGACAATAGACACATAGCCATCCGCATCGACACGTCCGACATCGCCGGTTTTGAAATAGCCGTCTTCAGTAAATTCTTCGGCCGTTTTTTCTGGCATCTGCCAGTAGCCTTTGAAGATGTTTGGGCCGCTGACCTGAATATCGCCGATCTCGTCGGTGCCACAGACCTCAGCTTCATGATTCACGACTCGTACGGATACCCCGGATAACGCAGGTCCGACCGTACCTGCCTTACGCGGACCCTCATACGGATTCGAGGTCAGCATGGCCGTTTCACTCATGCCATAACGCTCAAGTATCGTGTGTCCAGTTTTTTTAATGAAGGTCTCGAAAGTTTCGGTCAGCAAAGGGGCCGATCCAGAGACGAACAATCGAATGTTTTTGCAGACATCATGATTGAGCGCAGGGTCAGAGAGCAGGCGAACGTAGTAGGTGGGCACACCCATGAATACGGTGGCGCGGGGCAAATGTCGCATTACGCTGGCGCTATCGAATTTCGACAGAAAAATCGTTTTACTGCCGTTCATCAGTGCACCATGCGCGGCAACGAACAGGCCATGAATATGGAACAAGGGCAGCGCATGCAGTAGCACATCACCTTTTCGCCACTGCCATGCCTCCTGCAGCACGCGAATATTCGAGGCTAGATTATCGTGACTTAGCATCGCGCCCTTGCTGCGTCCTGTGGTACCGGAGGTGTACAAAATAGCCGCGAGATCATCCGGATCGCGATGTACGGTATCGAAATGATCAGCATGATGAACAGCGCGCGAGAGTAAGGTGCCGCTGTTGCGTCCCTGATGTGGCTCGTCGAGCGTGAACACATGGCGGGTGCCTGCACGAAAAGCGATTTGCGTTATCCACCCAAAATTTTTCGGTGAGCAGACCACTACGGCTGGTGTGGCATTGCCAATGAAATACTCCATCTCCGATGCACGATACGCGGTGTTCAGCGGCAGATAGACAAAGCCCGCGCGTACCGTGGCCAGATAAAGCATCAAGGCTTCAGGCGATTTTTCAACTTGTGCCGCGATCCGCGAGCCGGCCGGCAGCTGCAGGCTTGCGAAAAGATTGGCTATTTTTGCGGTGCCACGCTCGAGATCGCGCCAGCTGTAATACTTCGCGTCGTCTGTCTCAAGCCAGCAATCATCGAGATCTTGCGGAAAGCGTGAACGAAACAGCGTATAGAGGTTGGCATTCATGACAGCGGCTCACTCTTTTTTTTATAGGCGATCACAAGCAAGACAATGCCCAGCACGATCATTGGCAGCGACAGCATCTGTCCCGCCGAAATGGTCCAGCCGGCGATGCTGACTTCATAGTCTGGCATACGAAAATATTCGGTATAGAAGCGCGCGATGCCATAGCCCGCCGCGAACACGCCACTGACCGCCATGTAAGGACGCGGCTTGCGCGCATATAGCCACAGGATAATGAACAACAAGACGCCATCAATAGCGGCCTGATAGAGCGGTGAGGGATGGCGTGGCAGCGGAATCGGATCAATATTCGGCCACACCATGGCCCAGGGTAGTGCGGGATCCGCAGCGCGGCCGGGAAGCTCAGCATTGATGAAATTACCGATACGACCAGCGGCGTAACCGAGCGGCACCAGCGGTGCAATGAAATCCATCACTTGCATCAGCGGGCGATCATGTTTTCTGGCCCACACTGCCATCGCGACCATCACACCTAAAAAACCACCGTGAAAGGACATGCCGCCTTGCCAGATGGCGATGATTTCCATCGGTCGTGCGAGGTAATACATGGGGTGATAAAACAAGACTTCGCCCAGACGTCCGCCGATGATGACGCCCAGCACGCCATAAAAAAGCATGTCATCGACATCCTCATTGCGCCATCCCTGTGCGGTGATGTGCGGCTGCCTGATGCGTATGCGACCCAGCACAATAAAAAGAACGAACGCGGTCAGGTACATGAGTCCATACCAGCGCACTGCAAGGGGGCCGATCGCAATCGCGATCGGATCTGGCATCGGATGAATCAGCATTCAGCTTGTCTTTCGCATGAGTTCGAGAAAGGCGGACAACACGGGCGAGGCATTATCGCGCCGCCAAGCTAGGCCAATTTCAACCCAAGGTGAAATTTCCTGCATTGCTCGGTACTCCACGCCCTGCCGCTTCATATTGGAAACGGATTGTGGCACAAGCGCAAAGCCCATGCCGGCCGAAACCAGGCTAACGATCGTTTGCATTTGTATCGCTTCTTGTCCAATGCGCGGACTCAGTCCTGCGTCGCGAAGACAGCCTAAAATCTGGTCGTGAAAGGCGGGGCTCATGCGGCGCGGGAAGATAATCAGTGGCAGATCAGCGCAACGCTTGAGCGACATTTTAGTTTTGGTTGTGGCCATACCTTCAGGCAACGCCAGCATCAGCGGCTCGGAGGTCAGCGGCAGGTAGTCCACTTCAGCCTTCAGCTTTTCCGGTAGCGGTGGCAGGAGAAATCCGATGTCGATGCGTCCCGAGGCCAGCAATTCAATTTGGGCATGGGTAGTGGCCTCCTGCAGATCGATATTTACCGAGGGCAGCGCAGTTCGGAATTCGCGTAGAGCCGCTGGAAGCACGCTGTAATCGGCCATGGAAACGAAAGCGATCGACAGCCGGCCTGATTCACCGGCGGCCGCACTTTGTGCCAATGCAGCCAGCCCCTCAACCTGTTGCAGCAGGCGCTGCACCTCGGGAAGTAGCGTCTGGCCGGCAGCGGTCAGTGCGACGCTGCGACGGGTGCGGGAAAACAGCGGCGTGCCAAGCTGCGCTTCCAGCGCCTGAATGGACTGGGACAGCGGTGGCTGCGTCATATGCAAACGTCGGGCAGCGCGGCCAAAGTGCATTTCCTCGGCGACTGCCACGAAGTAGCGCAGCTGGCGTAATTCAGCGTTCATCTAGTTTGATATGCATAAAGTATTAATAGAGCCTAAATCATATATTTGACACAGGGTCTGGCACAAGGCACCTTAATGGACTTTTCGTAACCCGTTGCACTGGAGACAGCATGGCAGCCAATGATCGTTCCAAAAATATCACTCAGGGCGTAGCCCGCAGCCCGAACCGCGCCATGTACTACGCGATGGGCTATGAAAAGAAGGATTTCGATAACCCCATGATTGGCATCGCTAACGGCCATTCGACGATCACGCCATGTAACTCCGGTCTGCAGAAGCTGGCGGATGCGGCGATTGCGGCGACGAAGGCAGCGGGCGCCAATCCTCAGGTCTTTGGCACTCCGACCATTTCCGATGGCATGTCCATGGGGACCGAGGGTATGAAGTACTCGTTGATTTCCCGCGAAGTCATCGCCGACAGTATCGAAACCTGTGTGCAGGGTCAGTGGATGGATGGCTGCGTGGTGATTGGTGGCTGTGACAAGAATATGCCGGGCGGGATGATCGCGCTGGCGCGCACCAACGTGCCCGGTATTTACGTTTATGGCGGCACCATCAAGCCGGGTAAATGGAAGGGCACCGACCTGACCATCGTGTCAGCCTTCGAGGCCGTTGGCCAATTCACTGCCGGCAATATGTCGGAAGAAGATTTTATTGGTGTAGAGCGTAATGCCTGCCCATCGACAGGTTCATGCGGCGGCATGTTTACCGCGAACACTATGTCGTCCTCGTTCGAGGCGCTGGGTATGTCGCTGCTGTATTCGTCGACCATGGCTAATCCGGATGACGAGAAGACTGTCTCAGCGGCTGAATCGGCGCGCGTGTTGGTCGAGGCGGTAAAGCGTAATCTGCGTCCGCGCGACATCATCACCCGCAAGTCGATCGAAAACGCAGTCGCAGTGATCATGGCAACGGGTGGCTCGACGAATGCGGTTCTGCACTATCTCGCGATCGCCCACTCGGCAGAGGTCGAATGGACTATCGATGACTTCGAGCGCATGCGCAAGAAGGTACCGGTGATCTGCAACCTGAAGCCCTCCGGCGAGTATGTGGCCACCGATTTGCATGACGCGGGT
>CANKWG010000180.1 GCA_947487325.1 Oxalobacteraceae bacterium
TGTTGGTCAGACCGTCAAGCTGCTCAAAGAGCATCATCTTCTGGATGAAACCGATGTCGTAATTTTCGACGTGCTCGGTGATGTGGTGTGTGGTGGTTTTGCTGCACCCCTGCAGCATGCCGATCGCGCGTTGATCGTCACTGCGAACGACTTTGATTCCATTTTTGCGATGAACCGTATCGTGCAGGCGATTGCGGCGAAGTCAAAGAACTACAACGTTCGTTTAGGCGGCGTGATTGCCAACCGATCCGATGCCACAGACCAGATTGATAAATTCAACGAGCGTGTCGGACTCAAGACGATGGCACGCATTCCGTCCCTCGACGTAATCCGTCAGAGCCGTCTAAAGAAGGCGACGTTGTTCGAGATGGATGACTCACCCGAGCTTCTGGCGGTGCAGCAGGAATATATGCGGCTGGCGGCTTCACTTTGGGCAGGTACCGACCCGCTTATCTGTGAATCCATGAAAGACCGGGATATTTTTGATTTGCTAGGGTTCGATTAGGAAGCGCCAGATAAAACCCGCGTAGCACGGGGAGTAAGCGTAGCTGGCGGGAGCCAGGAAGGGTAGGCAGGTAGTTTGAAGACACAAATCTTCCTGGTTAATTAAATCAGCACTTCTTTAAGTGCCGGCAGGTCGTAAGGGGAAAGCAATGGGTAATACCAGTTATGAAGAAAAACGCGAACAGCTCGAAGAGTATTTCGACCGAACTGCCGCCGACCAGTGGGCAAAGCTAACCTCGGATGCGCCAGTATCAGGCATAAGGAAGACCGTACGGGCAGGGCGTGATCGTATGCGCCAGACGCTGCTTGACTGGCTGCCGCATGATCTGTATGGAGCGCGCATTCTGGATGCTGGGTGCGGCACCGGCACACTGGCCGTCGATTTGGCTAGACGTGGCGCGCAAGTCGTAGCGATTGATCTTTCAGCTACGCTGGTGGAATTGGCGCGCAAGCGCTTGCCCGATGATTTGGGCGAGGGAAAAGTCGAGTTTATTTCTGGCGACATGCTATCAACGGCGTATGGAAATTTCGATCACGTTGTTGCCATGGATTCGATGATTCACTATGAAAAGCACGACATGGTGCAGGTGCTGTCTGGCTTGGCACAGCGCACCCGTCGTTCGGTACTCTTCACCTTCGCGCCAAGTAATCCTATTTTGGCCACGATGATTCGCGTCGGACGAATTTTTCCCCGGAGTGATCGTGCTCCTTTTATCGAGCCGATTGCTGAAGATTCGCTGCGTGCTGCGATAGGCGAATCCCAATCGCTGGGTGGCTGGAAGATCGGAAATACTGAAAAAATCTCTAGCGGGTTTTATACCTCGCAAGCGATGGAGATTATCAAGCGGTGAATGGGCTGGTTGTTCGAAGCGACACTGGCCCTGGTCGTGGGAAAAGGTGAGCTAATTTCTGAAGCAGGGGAGCAAGCATAATGCACAATCAAGTCAGCGAAATAAAGTCGGTCGAAGACGCCGCAAAGAAAGCCGTAACCAACACCCTGTTCTCACCGCGGTTCTACACCACGGATTACGAAGCGATGGACCGCCTCAACATCGAGCCCGTCCGCGCCGAATGGGATGCAATGATGGCGGAATATGAAGGTGACAATAATCACGATCATTTTCAGCGTGATGCTAGCTTTGCTGAAGAGGCGCGCGAACTGGCACATAAGATGTCGCCTGAATTGCGGCAGGAATTTCTGGATTTTCTGGTGAGCTCGCTCACCTCTGAATTCTCAGGCTGCGTGCTCTATAACGAGATCAAGCGTAACGTCAAGAACCCGGACATCAAGAAGCTGATGGAATACATGGCGCGTGATGAGTCACGTCATGCTGGCTTTCTCAATTCCTCGCTGAAGGATTATGGTCTGGGCATCGATTTGGGCAATCTAAAGCGCAGCAAGAGCTATACGTACTTCAAACCCAAATACATTTTCTACGCGACCTACCTTTCCGAAAAGATTGGTTACGCGCGCTACATCAAAATTTTCCGTCAGCTTGAAAAACATCCTGACAAACGATTCCACCCAATCTTTCGCTGGTTCCAGCGTTGGTGCAATGATGAGTTCCGCCACGGTGAATCATTTGCGCTGATCATGCGCGCCAATCCCGGGCTGCTTAAGGGGGGCAATGTTTTGTGGATACGCTTCTTCCTGCTCGCGGTCTATGCAACCATGTATGTGCGCGATCACACTCGGCCAGAACTCAAGCAAGCGATGGGACTCGCCCCGACTGAGTATGACTTTGATGTCTTCCGCATCACTAACGAAATCACCAAGCAGGTGTTTCCGGTAACGCTTGATATCGACCATCCGGCGTTCAGAGAAAATCTGGACCGTATTTATCGTTGCGCGATGAAGGCAGATGCAGGTAAAGCGGCTGGTGGTATCGTCGGGAATCTGAAAAAAGCATTCTGGAGCGTGGCGGGTGCAGCGGTCTTTGTGCGCATGTATTTCATCCCGGTGAAATCCCACGCCTTGCCAGCATCGGCGAGGCTAGTGCCTAGTTGGTGATGATTGAATGAGCATGTGATGTCACAGTATCTTTTTCCGATTCTGTTCACGCTGTTCGTGTGGTGGTTCTCCACTGGCGTCATCATGTACTTCGGGCGGCTTCCGCGCTGGACCTTCAAATGGACACTACTTGCCTTCACGCTAGTGCTGGGATTTGCTCTGGTGGGAATGTCAATTTCGGCGTCGGGCAACACGGTGGCTTCGGCCTATTGCGCCTTTACTTGCGCAGTGTTGGTATGGAGCTGGCAAGAAATTGCTTTCTTGCTGGGTTACGTCACCGGCGCGCGTCGAAGCGAATGTCCGCCTGACAGTCGGGGTTGGCAGCGTATGCGTCATGCGACTGAAGCGATATTGCATCATGAGATGGCGCTGATACTGCTTGCGCTGATGGTGTTTGCGGTCAGTTGGGACAAACCAAATCAGACGGGCTGGTGGACTTATCTTGTGCTGTGGTCCATGCGTCTTTCAGCCAAGCTTAATCTTTTCCTCGGTGTGCGTAATCTCTCGGAAAATTTCCTGCCCGCGCATCTCGCCTATTTGCAAAGTTATTTCACGCGCCGCTCATGGAATTGGTTGATGCCCGTCTCAGTAATCGCAGCCACGGCGGTGCTCGTGCCCCTGTGGATGGCCGTATCGGTGCAGCCGCAGGATGCGTTCGCTGCAACCAGCTTATGTCTGGTGGCCGGCTTGCTGACACTTGCTGTCGTCGAGCACCTGTTCATGGTCGTTCCCTTGCCGACGACCTGGATGTGGAAATGGGGTATGCGCGAAGGGGCTTGAACTCAGCAAAGTCCCTTGCGCACGTTGAGCCCTTACTTAACGTAGCTCTTCTTCCACATAAGCTTTTACCACCTCATCAAAATTGGCGTCGTGCACGAAGCCCATTTTTTCTGCGCGGGCCGTGACGAAATCCCCCGGCCAGGTACGCACGAGTTTCAGAATCGCTGGATCTTCTTTCCATTCCACTAGTTTCATTGTTTCCG
This sequence comes from Oxalobacteraceae bacterium, assembly GCA_947487325.1. Lineage (GTDB taxonomy): Bacteria > Pseudomonadota > Gammaproteobacteria > Burkholderiales > Burkholderiaceae_D > Pernthalerella. The sequence goes on from CANKWG010000180.1 coordinate 3,499, forward strand.
CACCGGCGACCCGGCCCATTGCAGCCACCATCTCGCCAACCGTCGTGGTCAGTCCCGGTAAATTCACCGCACCTGCCGAACCAAATGCTGCGCTATCGAGTTCATGCGCGTGAATAAGATTGTGGACCGTGCTGCGAGGTGATAAAGCCCAGACCTTGGTGTCGGGTGGCACCGGGCAGACTGACACTACGCCATTCAAAGGCTCGCGGATGATGCCGCTGGCAAAGCTCGACGCGGCTTTGTTGGCTTTGCCAGGTCTGACCGTGACTGTGGGTAGACGCAGGGAGCGGCCATCAACGAAACCTTTGCGACTGTAATCAGTCACCATCAATTCACACATCGCTTTTTGCGCGCCGTAAGAACCTTGCGGCGTTGCCGGCGTGGTATCCAACACCTTGGGCGGCAGATCACCACCAAACACAGCGACCGAACTGGTGAACACGACACGAGGTCGGTTGCCATTCTTACGCGCCTGCTCCAGAAGGATGCGAGTGGCATCGAGATTGATGCGCATGCCCAGATCAAAATCGCTTTCTGCTTCGCCGCTGACCACCGCGGCTAAGTGAAAGACGGACTGCACCGAAGGCGTCAGTGCTTCGGCAATGACGGCAGCATCAGCAGCATCGCCGGTCATGACTGCGATGCGCGGGTCATCAAAGCCCTGTGCCGCCACCTGATCGAGCAGCGTGATACGAGAGATTTTTTCCGGCTGTCCCGACGGTCCAGCCAGCGTGCCGCGTGCCAGTAGCTGCCGCGCCAGTTTCGAACCCAGAAAGCCAGCGCCACCCGTGATCAGGACTTCCATACTTGTCTCCCCTATTGTGATTGGACTGCGCGAAAGGATAAGGGCAGGGCTTGTATCATGGCAACTAAATTTCCACTCTGTCGAGCCAGTGTCATGCCGAAATTCGCCGCTAATCTGAGCTTCCTGTTTACTGAAGTGCCTTTCGTGGCGCGTTTTGCTGCCGCATCTGCCGCAGGATTTCGTGGGGGTGAGTACCTGTTCCCCTACGAAGAAGACAAGCA
>CANKWG010000181.1 GCA_947487325.1 Oxalobacteraceae bacterium
ACATCGCCATTCCTCAGCGGCTGGCAGTAGCAATCTATCGCATCGTTCAGGAAGCACTCACCAATGTGATGCGCCATTCAGAGGCAAGCTGTGTCGATATTACTGTGGCCGTTGATAGCAGCGCGCGCGCCCTGCGACTCACGGTCGCAGATGACGGCAAAGGCATGGCAAGCACTGATCCGCAACCCACGGGCGGCTTGGGTCTGATTGGTATTCGCGAACGCGTACTGGCCAATCAGGGGCAATTGCACTGGCATGCAGTAAGGCCGCATGGCGTGCTGCTGGAGGCGGTCTTCCCCTTGGATATGACGATGATCGGTGAGGTAGCTCATGTCAGCTGACACCGTTCGCGTGTTGCTGGTGGATGATCATGCAGTAGTTCGGGCTGGCTACAAGCGCTATCTAGAACTCGATCCCACCGTGCAAGTAGTCGGAGAAGCCGATAGTGGTGAACTGGCGTATGGCATGCTCGCGCAAACCCCTGCTGATGTCGTTGTGATGGATTTATCCATGCCGGGGCAGGGTGGTCTTGAGAGCATGCGCAGGATCATGCAGCGCTATCCCGAGCAACGCGTGCTGGTGTTTACCATGCACGAAAACGCCGCACTCGCCCTGCAAGCTTTACGCGCTGGCGCCAGTGGCTATCTCACCAAAAGTATGCCGCCCGAACGCATGGTCGATGCGATTCATCAAGTCATGCGTGGTGAAAAAACTATCTCAGATGATCTGGTCTCGGCCGTAGCAGAAGCAGAAAAAGAAAGCCCGCCCCATTTGCAATTGGCGCCGCGAGAATTCGAGATCTTTCGTTTGCTGGCCAATGGACAAACCGTCGATGACATTGGACAGCGCCTGCACTTGGGTACCAAGACGGTGGCCAATTATCAATCCTCCATTCGGCAAAAGCTCGGTGTGTATACGCCGATTGAATTACATCAGTATGCGAAGCGGTATGGGCTGGCTTGAGACTGGAGTCTCCCTTGCTGGTTCAGTCTGAAGCAAAAAGGCATGCAAATGCTGTCCCTACAAAGATCGCTATCACGGACAGTGCAATCAATGAAAATTTGAGGGAAGGGGTTTTACTCATACTCTTGTTGTTTTAAGTTTCTAATTTTGCAATCTAATGATGTGGGGCAGTTTAATCGTCGCGAGTGCGCAGGCATACACGTCGACGGTGTCGAAGCTTACGGCTTTCCATCTGCAATGCGTATGGGAATTCTTCCCGCGTATCTTCATGCGTATTCAGCGCCTGGGCGCGCGGAGCGAGGCATTTCCTTTGTTAGAATGGCACGCGGAATGTTTCCGCATCCTTGGGGGCGCCACCAAATTGCCGTTGCCGGCTTTGGGTAGAGACGCTGAATTTCCCACCTTCATGAATTGCCCTGGAGCTGTCTGCCATGTCCTCCCCGCTTACGGTCGAGATCGACCACGCGCTTGCCATCATTACTTTTAACAACCCCTCGCGCGCCAATGCGCTTGATCTGGCGATGGCCCAAGCCTTTGCCGCAGCGATCGAGCAAGTCGCCAGTGACAAGTCCATCCGAGCCTTACTCATTACGGCTAATGGCAAACAGTTCTGTGTCGGCGGCGATGTCAATGCCTTTGCCGATACCTCGCGTCCGCTGGTCGATACCCTGCGGGGATTGCTCGAGCCTGTACATGCTGCCCTGCGTCTGGTATCGCTGCTCGAGATTCCGGTGGTATGCGCCATTAACGGCGCGGTGGGCGGCGGCGGGATCGGACTCGGTTTGTGCGGCGACATCGTGCTGGCTGCCGAATCCATGAAACTTCGCGGTGGTTACTCTGCGATTGGTCTCACGCCTGACGTTGGCGGCTCGTGGTTTGTGACTCGTCGTGCCGGCGCAGCTCGGGCGAGAGATATTTTTCTGACGAACCGGCCGATTTCTTCTGCCGAATGTCTGAGTATGGGTCTAGTGGATGCCGTGCATCCGGATGCCGAACTCGCGTCTGCTGCGCGTGCCCTGGGGCACCAACTGGCCAAAGGGCCTGCACAGGCGCAGGCACGTATCAAGGCGCTGATTAGCGCAGCCCCGCATCATTCGCTATTGCAGCATCTTGATGCTGAGCGCGATTCAATGTTTGCCTCTGGTGAAACCGAAGATGGCCACGAAGGCATACGCGCTTTTATTGAAAAGCGCGCGCCAAAATTTAATTAATCCATAATAACTTTTAAAAAAACGGGAACGCTATGAAAGCCGTCGTCTGCAAAGCCTGGGGTCTGCCTGAAACACTGGTCATCGAAGAACAAGCCGAGGTGATGCCAGCCGCAGGTGAGGTCATGATCGACATCATGGCCGCTGGTGTAAATTTTCCGGATGTACTGATTATTCAGAACAAATATCAGTTCAAGCCCGAGCTGCCTTTTACGCCGGGTAATGAGTTGGCCGGTATTGTCAGATCCGTTGGAGAGGGCGTGACGAAGTTTAAAAAAGGCGACCGCGTGTTTGCTTTCGTGCCTCAGGGGGCCTTCGCGCAGCAGATCGCTGTTGCCGAGGCCGCAGTGCTTCCCATGTCCGAAGCGATGGATTTTGATACGGCTGCGGCGCTCACACTCACCTACGGTACTTCGCATCACGCCATCGTTGACCGCGCACAACTCAAAGCCGGTGAAACCATGCTGGTACTTGGTGCGGCGGGTGGTGTCGGCCTGGCGGCTATTGAAATCGGCAAAGCCATCGGTGCGCGCGTGATTGCTGCGGCATCCACCGATGAAAAGCTGGCCATCTGCAAACAGCATGGCGCCGATGAACTGATCAATTACAGCAGCGAAGATTTACGCGAAGCGATCAAACGCACCACTGGCGGCAAAGGCCCTGATGTGGTCTACGATCCGGTGGGCGGTAGTTATACCGAGCCAGCGTTTCGCTCGATCGCGTGGCGTGGCCGTTATGTGGTGATCGGATTTGCAAACGGCGAAATACCCAAGCTGCCGTTAAACCTGCCTTTGCTCAAAGGCGCATCCGTCGTGGGTGTTTTCTGGGGTGAATTTGTGCGTCGTGAACCTGCACATCACAACGCTGCCATGCATGAACTGATGCAATGGCATGCCGAGGGCAAGATACGCCCGCATGTGTCAGCTGCCTATGCGCTTGCAGACACGCCGCAAGCGCTGGTTGATATGGCCTCGCGCAAGGTTACCGGCAAAATCGTGATTCGCCCCCGTCAATGAACAACAACCCCCAAAACAACGGCCCCAAAGTTTATTCAATTGATGGCGTAACACCCGTCATTAATCCCACGGCCTATGTCCACCCCACGGCCGTTTTGATCGGTGACGTCATCATCGGCCCGGGCTGCTATGTCGGGCCACTGGCCTGTCTGCGAGGTGATTTTGGTCGCCTGATCATGGAGCAGGGCTCGAATCTGCAAGACACGTGTGTCGTGCATGGATTTCCAGGCAGCGACACCGTGATTGAGGTCGACGGTCACATCGGACATGGCGCGGTGATTCACGGTGCCCGCATTGGACGCAATGCCTTGGTTGGCATGAACTCGGTGATTATGGATGGTGCGGTGATTGGTGAGGCTTCAATCGTCGCTGCCATGTCCTTCGTCAAAACCGGCATGCAGGTACCGCCTAAAAGTCTGGTGATGGGTATGCCAGCGCGTGTGGTGCGAACTTTGTCGGATGCCGAGATCGAATGGAAATACAAAGGTACACTCGAATACCAGCAACTGGCGGTGCGTTGCCGACAAAACATGCACGAAGTTGCGCCGCTGACCGCTGTTGAGCCCGATCGTAAGCGCTTGCGTTTTGAGAAAATTGAAGAGATGGTCAAACCCAAATCCCCCGGTGCAGGAAAAACATGACCTATCAGACATTGGAAATCATTCAAGAAGGGCCACGCGCCACTATCTGGCTGAACCGGCCCGATGTACGCAATGCGTTCAATGAAACTTCCATCGCTGAAATCACGCAAGCGTTTCATGCGCTGGACAAGGACCGCGATGTGCGCGTAATCATCCTGGCGGCGCGAGGCACTGCATTTTGTGCGGGCGCTGATCTGAACTGGATGAAAAAAATGGCCAGTTATAGTGAAGAAGAAAACTTTGCCGATGCGCAGGCGCTGGCCGAGATGATGCAAGTGATTTATGAATGCAACAAACCCACGATAGCGCGCGTGCAAGGTGATTGCTATGCCGGCGGCATGGGTCTGGTGGCGGCGTGCGATATGGCGCTTGCGGTCGAGGTAGCAGGGTTTTGTTTGTCGGAAGTGCGTCTGGGTCTGATCCCAGCCACCATTTCACCGTATGTCATTCGCGCCATTGGCGAGCGCGCATCGCGTCGCTATTTCCTTACGGCCGAGCGTTTCGATGCACAAGAGGCGCGGCGTATAGGTCTAGTGCATGAGGTCGTGGCTGAGGATCAGCTTGATCATGAAATCGACAAGCTGGTGCACGCGCTATTGGCCTGCAGCCCGCATGCCATCGATGAAGCCAAACGTTTGGTGCGTGATGTTTCGGGCGAAGCCATCGAGCCGGAGCTTGTCACAGAC
>CANKWG010000182.1 GCA_947487325.1 Oxalobacteraceae bacterium
TTGACGGACGCAAATGGCAATGCCGCACCGCGTTTGAATGACGTGCCATTAAACGAAGCGATGGCACTGGATTACCACGCACAGTTGTTAAAGCAGGTTGTGCTGATGCTGTGCGCAGGCGTTGTTCATGGTGACCTGTCTGAATACAATATTCTGGTCGACGCAGCGGGTCCTGTCATTATCGATTTGCCGCAGGCAATTGATGCTGCTGGTAATACCGAAGCTGGTGCTATGCTCGAACGTGATGTCAATAATTTGCGAAATTTTTTCAGTGTGTACGCACCTAGACTCGCTTCGACTCAATACGGAAAAGAGATCTGGCAACTGTATGGGGGCGGTTTGCTGACGTCTGATTCTGTCCTGACTGGTCAGGTCGAGATTGATACGCGTCCGGCTGATGTGGGTGCAGTGATGCATGAGATTGCGCTGGCCGAGCAGGAAGAGCGTGAAAAGCAAATGCGGCTGCAGCAATTATTAAATTGATTTTTATGCTCATACATAATCGTTGCGATCCTCATATGGCTTCACCCAGCGACAGTTTTACAATAATCAGCTTTACTTAGGGTGACGTTCATGTCTGATTCAATCCGTCTTGCAAAACGCGTTGCCGAAGTCTTTAATTGTTCGCGTACAGAGGCGACTTTGTATATCGAAGGCGCTGGCGTTACGGTAGATGGTGTCGTTGTCGAAGAGCCTGGCTTTCGGATCACGGGGCAGGAGCAGATCGCCTTGCTGCCGGGTGCTGACCTGACGCCGATTGAAGACGTCACCATACTGTTGCATAAGCCAGCTGGCATGTTAGTGGCGAACGTGCTCGAGCTGATTGTGGCGGAAAATCAAGCGGTGGAAGACCGGTCGGGTATGCGTTTTCTGAAACGGCATCTCAAAGAACTAGTCATGCTTGATCCGCTGGAAAATGCTGCCAGTGGCATGCTGATCTTTACCCAAGACTGGCGCGTCAAGCGCAAGCTGGTTGATGATTTGTCCCGTGTAGAGCAGGAATTTGTGGTCGAGGTCGGTGGTCAGATTATTGAAGGTGGCCTAGAGCTTCTGAACCAGAGCATCAACTTCAATGGTAAACCCTCTGTACCGGCCAAGGTCAGCTGGCAAAATGAAACGCGTCTGCGCTTCGCAAGTAAAGAACTATCTTCACGGCTGATTACGCTGCTTTGCGAAAGGGTAGGGCTGTCTGTCCTATCTGCCAAGCGCATACGGATGGGCCGCATACCCATGGGAGGACTGGTCGTGGGTCAATGGCGTTATGTGATGGGATATGAAAGGTTCTGAGTCTTTGTTCATCACTCAGTCGTCGACAGCTCAGCGCAGTTTTTTCTGCCCTCGGTTACACACATAGAACGCAGCAGTCAAAGTGTCCGACCCGAGGGTGCAGCCAGCCTCGCACAAAAACCAGAACATTGGTGTCCAGGCCAATCATCGTGTAGAGGCTCCGCGCTGTGCGATGGCTTTGTTCATATCTTCAACCGATACTGTCTTCGCAGGTTTGCCGAACATCCCTTTGAGCTCGTAAAAGCTGGCCGTTACCGGCACGAACTCGTAACGACCCGGCGCGATCTGAATAAACTCCACCCGATCTCCAGCCCCTACTTTCAAGTCATTACGAACGCTGACGGGGATCGTGATTTGTCCTTTGCTGGTGACAGTTGCTGTAGTCATATGAGATCTCCTTTGCCTCACTGTGTATTAAGGCAAACGGTATGTCAACGCGACCAGTGACTGAAGATATTTATTTTTTTCGCGGTCGGTATTCGCCCAAACCCATGTGAGTTCAAAGACTCACGTTGTAGGATTTCGCGTGGTTAGTTGCACCGTCAGCATTGTAAATGTACCGTTCGGGACGTTGTCGCTTGGGTAGAATCCCGCACCAGCTTTTCTTTATGACTCAGACGCCAACACTGGCCCAAGTCAAAATAGCCCACGCTACCCCATACAAGGCTGATCCAATAACCAATCCGTGGATTGAATAGCTGCCCAAAAACCGATCAGCACACAAGCCCCACAAGGGAATGAATTGCTGTGCGTGCACCGCCAGAAAATGTGAAGGGCGAATGTCTTTGTAAAGATGCCAGCCGACGATGGGCAAGCCTTGGCCGGCGGGCGGTTGGTTTCCGCCCAACATAAATCCGCTGACAGTAGAAAGTAAAAAAGTGAGCGTCAATCCAATCACAACACCTAGTGTGGTCGCGGACAGTTCGCTTGCTTGATTCTCTTTCCAGATTTCCCAAGCCAGCCAGCCTTGCGATGCGGTTAATCCGACTGCGGCCAAAGCCATCACGCCGAAGAGCATTGCGTGAAGCGGATCACTAGTGTTGTAGTGCGAAGCAGCGCCCTGGGATCCTTGATACGTGATGTAGACGACTTCAAAAAGTGAAGTTGAAACAATAAGTACACAGATCCAACTGTAAGCTGAGGTGTTGGTTACTGAAGTGCTTGCCAAATGGCTGACCCAAACCGTGGTCCAGGCAAAGAGGGCGGTCGCCGCCATGAACTTCATCGGCTTTATCCACACCCCAACTTCGCGCAATGTGCGGGTGTCATTCAGCGATAAAAAATAAGTTAACCCACACGCCAGCCACATTAATGCGCCATAGGCGATCAAGATTTTTGATGCGAAGCTCAAGGCCGCCCAATCAAACTTAAGCCATGACGGTGTGCTGTTGGAAAGAGTGTTGTACATAAAACAAGTCCCGGATGTTGATACTGTCAACTATGGCAGACCTGCTTAAAGCACGCCTTGCCCGCCTATTATTTTTAACGGCAATCCTCCTTTTATGGGGCAAAACATCCACCAGCGGCTTAACAGGATGTCTGAGTGGATCATAGCAATATGCAAACATTCCATGTCGCTTGCCGGTTTAAACCACGCTGACGAATCCAGCCCGTTCAGCCATCGGCAGTATGCCGCCTCAACCTAACTTAGCACCCTGGCAGACGTCCCAAGCGTCACAAAAGAACTGCTGTCAGACATTCCGCGGGAAAGTCCATGTGTAAACTTAAATATACGTCAATAAAACTTGACACAATCGGGGAGACTCTTTAGGCTAAATCGGTACTTCGGATTCGATTCGCGCAGGCGGGCACATGGTGGGATGAAAACTTCTGAATAGTTATATAGAAGATAATTTTTCTCGGGTCGGCCTGAGCAAGCTGGCCTGTTCACTATTAGGGTTACCGTAATGTTTATGAATAATTCGGCTAGAAAAGTTCAGAACGAACACATTAGTGCCCGAGTGGTTATTGTGACGATGGATAGTCACTTAGCGAGCGCGACAATCCGTGCCCAAAGCGTCTTATCACGCACTTTTCCAGGCCTGAAGTTGACGGTCCATGCGGCCTCCGAATGGGGTCACAGCCCAGACGCATTGCAGCGCTGCATCGAAGATATCGAGCAAGGCGACATTGTGATCGCCTCCATGTTGTTTATGGAAGAGCATTTCTTGCCCGTCTTGCCGGCATTGACGGCGCGCCGGGATCAATGTGACGCCATGATTTGCACCATGTCTGCGGGCGAGGTAATGCGGCTGACGCGCATGGGTAAATTCACGATGGATGGCAAAGTCAGTGGCCCGATGGCGCTATTGAAACGACTGAGGGGAAATAGTAAGCCCGGCGAAAGCAAAAAGCCTGGGATGGCGGGCGCAAAGCAAATGAAAATCGTCCGTCAGTTGCCCAAATTTCTGCGTTTCATTCCAGGCACCGCACAAGACCTTCGCATCTACTTTTTAGTACTCCAGTATTGGCTGGCGGGTTCAGAGGAGAACATCACCAGCATGATTGGCATGCTCCTCGATCAATATGCTGACGGACCACGGCGCAGCTTGCGCGGAATCTTCAAAGTTCAGCCACCGGTCGAGTATCCGGAAGTGGGCATTTACCACCAAAATATGAAGGGCAATGCACAGAACAAGGGCATGTCTGAATTAAATGCTGATCTTCCATCGGTCGCCAAGACCGGTAAGCGTGGCACCGTAGGTCTGCTGCTGCTGCGTTCTTATCTCGTGGCAGGAAATGCCGCGCATTACAACGGCGTGATTACGGCGCTAGAGGCGAGAGGAATGCGCGTCGTCCCGGCGTTTGCGACGGGGCTCGATGCGCGGCCTGCCGTTGAAAAATATTTTATGAAGGATGGTCGTACGACGGTGGACGCGATCATCTCGTTGACGGGATTTTCGATGGTGGGCGGGCCGGCCTATAACGACTCAAAAGCCGCTGAAGAGATACTGGCCAAACTGGATGTTAATTACTTATCGGTGATGCCGGTTGAGTTTCAGACGCTTGAGCGTTGGGGAGCCAATGATCGTGGATTGATGCCTGTCGAGTCGACCATGATGGTGGCGATCCCGGAGCTCGATGGTTCGACAGGCCCCATTGTGTTTGGCGGTCGCAGCACGGGTGCAGGGGATCAATGTACCGGATGCAGTCGCCGTTGCGTATTCCCG
>CANKWG010000183.1 GCA_947487325.1 Oxalobacteraceae bacterium
TACGCGGCTTTCATCGCCGCAGAGCGCGTGAACTCGGCGTAAGTCAGACCCGAGGTGTGACGCAATAAATCATGCACCGTGATCGGCCGCGCCGCAGGTACGCGCGCGCTGTTGGCTTCGGCGGGATTGGTCATCACCTCCATCTTTGCCATGGCCGGAAAAAATTTTGATACTGGATCAGTCAGCTGCAAGCGTCCTTCTTCGACCAGCATCATCGCCATAACCGAGACAATCGGCTTGGTCATCGAGTACGCACGGAAAATGGTGTCGCGCTTGAGTGGCTTGCCTGCACCTTTGTCCTGAAACCCCACGATGTCCGAATGTACGATCGCGCCTTTGCGCGCAACGAGAACCACGGCGCCCGGCATGCGGTCGGCATTGATTTCCGATTGAATCACGTCGCGTATCCGTGCCAGACGTGTGGGCGACAAACCCTGTGATTGGGGTGATGCGGTGGGTAGATCAGCGGCTGCTGCAGGCAAACTGAGTGCTAGTACGAGTGTGCCGATGATGCGGGTTTTTTGGAATGACTGCATGAATTTTCCCCTCCTGTTAGTTTTATTTTTAAATGCCGGCCAGGCATATTCGCATAGTCAGACTTTTCGAAGATTTAAAGCCACTGGATCCCGGCTTGCGCCGGGAGCGAGTGGGGAATTCGGATCGCATGCGATCCGCCTACGCAGCGGTCATCACATGCAGGTGATGACAGTAGTTAATTGGACGACCCTAAAATTCCCACCGTCATCCCGGCGCAAGCCGGGATCCAGCGTCTTTCGTAATCCAACCGATAACCTCAAGGGCAAGCGACGAACACCTATCTAGTGCTGAAGCGTCCTTTGACGCGCTCGCTCTCGACCACAAGTCACCGACCCTTCAACCACCCACGCTGCAATCGAATCGCCCCAAGAGGCTTCTCTTTCAACGTCAAACCAAATTGCGGCGCAGACTCCGCATGCAAAAGCAAATCAAACGTCAACAACTCATCTCTCCGAAACGCGTGCACACTAACGGAGTGACCTGCACGATAGCGCTGCAACAAAGTGTCAAGATTCGACGCGCTGACCCGTATGCCATCCAAGGCCACCAGCGTATCACCCGCAGAGAGTCCGGCTGCATGCGCCGCACCACCCTCATACACATTCGCCAGCTGACAATCGCCACCCACTTTTTTAGTCCGCACATCCAACGATGGCTTGCCAGTCTTGGCTTTGTCAGTCATGTCCACTGCAAACGCTGACAGCATATCCTGCAGCGGTAAATCACGAGTGCCGCGAACCGCAAGATCAAACAGGGGCTTTAGATGCAAACCCGTCACCTCGTCAAACAAAGCCTCGACTTCTGCTTCGGTTACTCCACGACCACCGGCTTCGGTATAGAACTGACGTCCATACCGGCGCCACAGTACTCGCATCACATCATCCAGTGATTTGCGGCCGCGCGTGTCGCGACGTATCGTCAAATCAAACAACAAAGCAACCAGCGAACCTTTAGTGTAGTAGCTGACGATGGCATTCGGTGCATTCTCATCCTGACGATAGTATTTAGTCCATGCATCAAAACTCGATTCAGCAACACTTTGCTTCAAGCGACCACTACCCCGCAGCACACCATTAATCGTTTTGGCTAGCAAACCTAAATAAGTCGGCGCATCAATCAGACCGGTGCGCAACAGCGTGAGATCGTCGTAATAACTGGTAAAGCCTTCAAACAACCATAACAACGGCGTGTAATTTTCCTGCCGCAAATCATAGGGTGCGAACACGGCGGGCTTGATGCGTTTCACGTTCCAAGTATGGAAGTACTCGTGGCTGCACAAGCCCAAAAAGGTACGATAACCCTCGGTCATTGCTGACTGATCCAGCACCGGCAAATCGGCGCGCGCGCAAATCAGCGCTGTTGATGCGCGATGCTCCAACCCACCATAGCCATCACCCACCGCGAGTGTGAGAAAGACATAGCGGTCCATTGGCGCTTTTTTTGTATTGGGCTCGAAGAACGCAATTTGCGATTCGCAGATTTTCGTCAGATCTGCTGCTAGCCGTATCTTGTCAAGATTCGGCACACGACCTGTGACCGCCATCTCATGCGGTACGCCATGGGCATCGAAACGAATCAATTCAAAGTCGCCCATCTCAACCGGATGATCGACCAGTTCATCGTAATCCTGCGCGACATAGGTGCCGAAACGATGACGGCGAGCTTTTAGCTCAGGCAGCGAAGTCGCTACGCGCCATTGCGCATAGGCTTCACCCTCGGGCGGCTGGATATCCACGACATGACGCATACCCTCCTGCCCATGTACTTGCAAGAACACGCTCGTGCCATTAAAAAAGCCATGCGTCTGATCCAGATGTGCAGCGCGTACTGACAAATCCCACGCATAGACCTGATACATCAGCACCAACGGACCATCGCAACGTGCTGCGCGCCAAGTGTGTTTGTCGAGCTTCGTAAGACGCACTTTGCGACCGGAGGCCTCGGCCCGCAGCTGAATGATATTACGCGCGAATTCCCGCACCATGTAACTGCCCGGGATCCATGCGGGCAGCGACACGATCTGCCCATCGGCTGCGGGTGATGCGATCGTGAGCGTTACCTCAAACAGATGCAACGCCGGATCCACCGGCACGATACGGTAATGCACTACTTGGCGACGCGATGCCATCTCAGGCCTTGACGTTCACTACAAGTCGGCCACGCACTTCACCCGCCAGAATTTTCGGCGCCCAGGCCAGTGCCTCAGCGAGCGAAATTTCTTGGGTAATTTTTGCAAGCATGTCTTCTTTGAATTCACTAGCCAGATTCGACCAGGCAGCAATACGACGGGCCTGTGGCGCCATGACGCTATCAACACCCACTAGCTTCACGCCGCGCAAAATAAACGGCGCGACCGAACCAGGAAAATCCATACCCTGCGCCAGACCGCAAGCGGTGACGGTGCCGCCGTAACGCGTTTGCGCCACTGCATTAGCGAGCGTGTGCGAGCCCACTGAATCCACCACACCGGCCCAGCGTTCTTTTTGCAAGGGCTTGCCCGCAGCCGATAAGGCAGCGCGATCGATGACTTCGGACGCACCCAGTGAGGTCAGATAATCTGCTTCCGCCAGTTTGCCGGTCGATGCCACCACCTTGTATCCCCGCGCAGCCAGAATCGCAATAGCGACACTGCCCACACCACCAGAAGCACCAGTAACCAAGATCTCACCATCATCAGGTTTGACACCTTGCTCTGCGAGTGCCATGACGCAGAGCATCGCGGTATAACCAGCGGTGCCAATTGCCATCGCGGTACGCGACGACATACCTTGCGGCATGGGGATCAACCAGTCGCCTTTGAGTTTGGCACGATCTGACAAACAACCCATGTGACTCTCGCCCACACCCCAGCCATTCAGGATGAATGCATCACCTGCTTTCCAGGATGCGTGCGATGAAGCGATGACGGTGCCCGCACCATCAATACCCGGCACCATCGGCCATTTGCGTACTACCGGCGATTTGCCTGTAATGGCGAGGCCATCTTTGTAATTGATGGTGGAATAGTCAACAGCGACGGTGACGTCACCATCTTCGGGTAACTGAGCGTCATCGAGTTGGGTGATTTCTGCCTTGGTGCTGCCGTCTTCATTTTTGTTGAGCAGAATTGCGTTGAACATTGGGTCTCCTTTTATTTAAAAAATTTTTGATTTACAAACTGTGTGCTTGCGGGGCTGAGAGGTCTCGTGGTTTTTTCAAATTCTGTTGGTGCATGACGAACGACACTGGATCCCGGCTTTCGCCGGGATGACGTGCGAAGAGCGGTTGACCTAAAAATCGTCATCACTTGCATGTGATGACCGCTGCGTGGGCGGATCGCATGCGATCAGAATTCCCCACTCGCTCCCGGCGAAAGTCGGGATCCAGCGTCTTTGTTTAATCAACAAAGATGAGATTACCTGTCGACCAACTAACCTTCATCTTCAGCAGCTCTGACCGTTTAAGAAAACGAATCACTACTTAATCGAAGCCAATTTAGCCTCAAGCTTTTTAGCCTCAAGCGCACCGGGCACACGCGTTCCATCCGTAAAAAACACGGTCGGCGTACCAGAGACACCCAGCTTGCGGCCAATCTCAATCACCTTGTCATTCGCTGCGGCAGAGCATGAGCTTGGCGCAGCAGCGGGCAGCTTGGCGTTCAGCATCCAGTCATCCCAGGCTTTCGCACGGTCGGCAGAACACCAGATGTTTTTCACTTTGGTTTTCGAGTCTTCACCCAGAATCGGATACATGAAGGTATAGACCGTCACATCATTGATTTCACTTAGCGTCTTGCGGAAACGCTTGCAGTAGCCGCAGTTGGGATCTTCAAACACCGCAATCACACGCTTGCCATTACCCTTGACCGACTTAGCGGCCAGATCAAGCGGCAAGTCCGCGAATTTGATTTTGTTTACTTCTTCCA
>CANKWG010000184.1 GCA_947487325.1 Oxalobacteraceae bacterium
CCATTCGCGCAGCCTCGCCATTGGACGCCACCGCCTGACGCTCGATGTTCGGGTAATGCTGATTCAACCAAGACTGACATTGCGCCAGTGCCTGCGAGTGCGCGCAGATACGCGTGACTTGCTCCATGTTGCCGCTGCGGGTCATCAGGCTGTGATGCACTGGGAGCGCCACTTCGCCGCTGATGGAAAGCGTGGTTTGCAGCAGCAGGTCCAGCGTGCGATTGACTGTACCTTCGGTGGAGTTTTCAACAGGCACGACACCAAATCCGGCCGTACCTGCCTCAACCGAACGGAAGACTTCGTCGATGGACACGCAAGGCAGCGCATCGACGGCCTGACCAAACTGCCGCCAAACTGCTTGCTCACTGTAGGTACCAACGGGACCGAGAAAAGCTACTGTGACGCGATTTTCCAGCGCACGACAAGCTGACATCACTTCGCGAAAAATCGACTGCAAATCAGACGATACCAAGGGGCCGGGATTCGTGTCCGCGATACGTGCCAGCACCTGCGCTTCACGTTCCGGGCGAAAAACCGGCGCATTGGTTTCAGCCTTCACATGACCCACCTGCTGGGCAACCCGCGCACGCTCATTGAGCAGTGCGAGCAATTGCGCATCGATCTCATCGATCTGGTCGCGCAGCGGTTTGAGTTTGTCGTCGCTCATGGCAGCCTGCCTGTGTTGTTATGTTTTCCGGCGCTGACAGTTCATCTGACGAACGAGCGTGCCGCGATCAACTCGCGTCAGTCTCATCCGTACCGTTGTCGTCCTCGCTATCAGCCTCAAGAATGCGCTGCAAGCCGGAGAGTTTTGCGCCATCTTCCACCGCTATCAGTGTCACACCCTGTGTCGCCCGGCCCATTTCACGCACCTCGGATACTCGCGTGCGGATCAATACGCCACCGGTAGTGATCATCATGATCTCGTCCGTGGGCTCCACCAGCGTTGCGGCGACCACCTTGCCATTACGATCGCTGGTCTGAATGGCGATCATGCCCTTGGTGCCACGACCATGGCGAGTGTACTCCGTGATTGGCGTGCGTTTGCCAAAACCGTTCTCGGTTGCTGTCAGCACCGACTGCTGTTCGTTTTGCGCCACCAACAAGGCAATGACGATCTGGCCTTCTTCCAGATTCATACCGCGCACACCTCGCGCGGTACGGCCCATCGGGCGGACATCATTTTCATCAAACCGCACCGCCTTGCCTGAATCAGAAAACAGCATCACATCATTTTTTCCATCCGTGAGCGCTGCACCGATCAGGAAATCAGTGTCATCAAGATCGACCGCAATAATGCCTGCCTTGCGAGGATTACTGAAATCGGACAATGGCGTCTTTTTGACCGTACCCAGTGAGGTCGCCATGAACACATAACGATCTTCAGGGAAAGTCCTGTTTTCACCAAAGAGCGGCAACACGACCGTGATTTTTTCACCTTCATGCAGCGGGAACATATTCACGATGGGCTTGCCACGCGATGTGCGTGATCCCTGAGGCACTTCCCACACCTTGAGCCAGTACATGCGACCGCGATTGGAGAAGCACAACATGTAATCGTGCGTATTGGCGATGAACAGCTGCTCGATCCAGTCGTCTTCCTTAGTTGCCGCAGCCTGCTTGCCACGACCACCGCGTTTCTGCGCACGATACTCCGACAGCGGTTGCGATTTCATGTAACCGGTGTGCGAGAGTGTGACCACCATATCCTGTGGCGCGATCAGATCTTCGGTGCCGAGATCGGTGGCATTGATTTCGATCTGCGAGCGACGTACATCCTTATTGCCCTCGCCGTATTCATTACGCGCAGCGATCAGCTCATCACTAATAATCGTAGTCACGCGATCGGGGCGAGAAAGAATGTCGAGCAGATCAGCAATCTGCGTCATCACATCTTTATACTCATTGACGATCTTGTCCTGCTCAAGGCCGGTGAGGCGTTGCAGACGCATTTGCAGGATTTCCTGCGCCTGATCGTCGGAGAGCTTGTAGAGACCGTCGGACTGCAGCCCGTAATGGCGTGGTAGATTTTCAGGGCGAAAGGCATTGATACCACCCACATTTTCATCGCCGGTACGAGCCAGCATCTCGCGCACCAGCGACGAGTCCCAGGAACGCGCCATCAATTCGGATTTTGCAACCGGCGGTGTCGGCGCCGCTTTAATGATCGCAATGAACTCATCGATGTTGGCCAACGCCACAGCGAGACCTTCGAGCACATGACCACGCTCGCGCGCCTTGCGCAATTCGAACACGGTACGGCGGGTCACGACTTCGCGACGATGGGAAAGGAAGCACTCGAGCATCTGCTTGAGGTTGAGCAGCTTGGGCTGACCATCCACCAACGCCACCATGTTCATGCCAAAAGTGTCTTGCAGCTGGGTCTGCTTGTACAAATTATTCAGAACGACTTCCGGCAGTTCACCACGCTTGAGTTCGATCACGACGCGCATACCGGACTTGTCGGACTCATCACGGATGTCGGAAATGCCATCAAGCTTCTTGTCGCGCACGATCTCGGCGATGCGCTCTAGCAGGGATTTTTTATTCACCTGATAGGGCAACTCATCAACGATGATGGCATGACGGCCGTCACGAATTTCTTCGAAATGCGTACGCGCGCGCATGACCACACGACCACGACCCGTGCGATATCCATCACGCACACCGGACACACCGTAAATGATGCCCGCAGTCGGGAAGTCAGGGGCAGGAATGATCTCGATGAGCTCATCGATCGTGCATGTCGGTGTACTGAGCACATGCAACGCACCATTAATGACTTCGGTAATGTTGTGTGGCGGAATATTGGTCGCCATACCCACAGCGATACCCGAAGAGCCATTAATCAGCAAATTCGGAATGCGCGTGGGCAGAACCGAGGGCTCTTTTTCCTTGCCGTCATAGTTGGGTACGAAGTCGACGGTTTCTTTGTCGATATCTGCCAGCAATTCGCTGGCGATCTTGTCGAGTCGGCACTCGGTGTAACGCATGGCAGCCGCATTGTCGCCATCGATCGAACCAAAGTTGCCCTGACCATCGACCAGGGTGTAGCGCAAAGAAAAATCCTGCGCCATCCGCACCAAGGTATCGTAAATCGCCTGGTCACCATGAGGGTGATATTTACCCATGACTTCGCCGACCACACGTGCACATTTCACATACGGCCGGTTCCACACATTGCTGGTCTCGTGCATGGCGAACAGGACACGCCGGTGTACAGGCTTGAGACCATCACGCACATCAGGCAATGCTCGGCCCACGATCACGCTCATTGCATAATCGAGATAGCTTTTGCGCATCTCTTCTTCGAGCGAAATCGGGATGGTTTCTTTTGCGAATTGATCCATTGGCAGACTAAAAATTGACGCGGTTTCTTGCGGTGGCCCCGGGCGTGATCAACAGCGCCTTGTCCAGACTTGTAAACCCGAAATTTTACCATGCCGCACCTGTCTGACAGGCTTACTTCTACCCTCGCCTGCAAACCGGATTACTCGGGTTTTTGAGCTATTACAGTTGACTTTTTGATTTTTTTAAAAGCGATTTTTCGCTGCAATGCGACACTGAAATCACGCCCCGCACCAGCATTCAGACGAGCACCGCAGGGCAAATGACAACCCGCGCTGAAAGGCGACTATAGAAGGAGCACAAGCATGCGCGTACGATCAAATTTGATAATGGCGATTTTGGCGAGCTCAAGCTTGCCAGCCTTGAGCGCCGGGCCTCCGATCGCTGCACCCGGCTATGTGCAAGACTCTAGCGGCAAGGTTGTGATGAGTGGCAGCGGCGAGTGCTGGCATACCAGCGACTGGACAGCGGCGAAGGCTGTGGTCGTTGGCTGCGATGGCGTACTTGCCAAAGCGATTCCCATACCCCCACCCCCGCCCACTGCTCAGACCCAGCCACCCGCACCGCCAGTTGCCGAGGGACCACCGCTGGTCTTGTTACCGCCGGCAGTCGTTGCCGCAAGTCGTCCCGTGGTGGAAAAAATCACCCTCGACACCGATACCTATTTTGATTTTGACAAGGCACAACTGAAGCCGGATGGAGAGCGCAAACTGGACGTGATCGCATCTCGTCTCAGGGAATTGAAGCTGGAGGTCATGGTCGCTGTGGGGCACGCAGACGCGATCGGTACCGCGGAATACAACGAAAACCTCTCCCGACGGAGAGCGGAGTCCGTCAAGATGTTCTTCGAAAGCAGAGGCTTCCCCGCAAACCGCATTCAAATCGATGGTAAAGGCGAGAGCCAACCGGTCGCAAGCAACGCCACCCGCGATGGCCGCGCGAAAAACCGGCGTGTTGAAGTCGAAGTTGTAGGTACGCGACCGCAAGATTGAGTCGCTGAGTCGTTTCTTGTAGAAACCAGCTGAAGCACAAAGAGGCGCTGGATCCCCGCCGGCCCACGCAGGGATCCAGCGTCTT
>CANKWG010000185.1 GCA_947487325.1 Oxalobacteraceae bacterium
CCGTGTGGGAGCGCGTCGGGAACACTTTAGAGAGCACGGCAACATTGAGACCGGCTTCGGCGAGTTGCAGCGACGCGCGCATACCAGAACCGCCGGCACCGATGATAACGGCATCGAAACGACGCGAAGGAATACTGGATTTGATGGATGCCACGATTACACTCTCCAAAGAATCTGAACGGTCCAGCCGGCACATCCCACCAGCCAGAGTATCGTCAATGCCTGCAGCAGAAGTCGAACAGCGACCGGCTTCACATAGTCCATCCAGATATCTCGCATACCAACCCAGACGTGGTAGTACAAAGACAGGAAGGTCACGAATGCAAGTATCTTGAACCACTGTTGTGCATACAGTCCGGCCCAGCCTTCATAGCTGAAGTCGGAAGCGCCAAAGAAAAGCACCAGCAGAACTACCGTGAAAACCGCCATGACGATCGCGGTGATACGCTGAGCGAGCCAGTCTCTCAAGCCATAGTGCGCGCCAACGACAAGGCGCTTTGGTCCGATATTATTGTTTGCCATATCAGAATGCTCCGAACAGTTTAAGTGCAACCAGGAGCGTCAGTGGCACGCTCACCAAGAACACCATGTGGGCAGATTTGCGAGCTTCCTCTTTCGACAGACCGATGTGCGCATCCATGATCAGATGGCGTATGCCACCGCAAAAATGATGCAGATAACCCCAACTGACTGCAAGAATAAGCAGCTTCACGAACCAATGACTGGTAAAGCCCTTGAGGGAATCGAAGGAAATTTCGGATGTGATGCTGAGGTCAAACAGGTAAAGGATAAAAGGCAGCAGAAGAAACATCATCGCGCCGCTGACACGATGCAAAATCGACACCATACCCGCAGCGGGCAAACGATAACGAATGATCTGCAAGACGTGAATGTTCGTAAAACGTCTCGGCGTGCTTGATTCAGACATGTGCTTCTTCTCCAACGGGTTTCTGTGTCCAGTCCGACAATAATCGGGATTTTATCTTCAAGTACAAAACGAACTGCGGTTCAAACGGTGCATTTTGTTTGAATTATTGACAACAATCGGTTTAGCTTAGCTCATTGTGATAGTGGTGCTGGTCGGTGATATAGATCGCACGACGCAATTCCACGGGTCTGTCCCCATAGGTAAAGGCAACGCGCTCAACACTGAGCAAGGGGGTCCCGGGCACCACCCCCAACAACTCGACCGTGCCAGCGTCCGCCGCGACGGCTTTGAGCTTTTCCGAGGCACGCACCATGGGGGTGCCAAATTCAGTCTCAAACAAGCCGTACATCGGGCCTTTGTATTCAGCCAAGCGCTCCGCGGTTAGGCCCTTGAATATCACACCAGGGAGCCAGATTTCCTCGAGAATCGTGGGTACGCCCTCGAAGTACTGCAGACGCCGGATGAAAACCACCGAGTCGCCGGATTTGATATCGAGTACCCGCGCCACTTCGGCAGGCGCCCTAAGACGCTTGACTTCGAAAATCCGGTTTTCAGGCTGGTGCGCCTCGCCCGCATCGGGCATAAGGCGCAAAAAACGGAACTGAGCCCGGGCCTCATGATGGGTGGCCACGAAGGTACCTTTACCTTGACGGCGAACCACCAGATTTTCTGCCGAGAGCTCATCAATCGCTTTGCGAACTGTGCCCTGACTGACTTTGTAGCGGAATGCCAGCTCCACTTCGCTCGGAATGAGCTCCCCTGGCTTCCACTCGCCGGATTGCAGGCTCTGGGTGATCAGGGCCTTGATCTGCTGGTAAAGCGGACTGAATGTCGGCGATGCGCCGCTGGGACTACCAGCGCCGACGACTGAGCCGGGTACAGCGGCCGAGGAAAGGGTTTGATTCATAGTGAGCAATTTCACCACAGATAAGCATTTAGCGTCCAGAACATTGTAGCGTAATATGTCTTATATAAGATATAAGATCTGCATTGACAGAGTAAAGACCTACGCCTAAACTCGCGAGCAAAGTTTCCCTTGCATCAATTCGGCAGCAACGCTGCGCCCTTCCTTATCATTTCGACCACATTGGAGATTGAACATGGCTAAAGCCCCCATGCGCGTTGCCGTCACTGGCGCAGCTGGACAGATCGGTTACTCACTTTTGTTCCGCATTGCGAACGGCGACATGCTCGGCAAGGATCAGCCGGTCATCCTCCAATTGCTGGAGATTGCAGACGAGAAGGCACAGAAAGCGCTCAAGGGCGTCATGATGGAAGTCGACGACTGCGCCTTCCCGCTTCTCGCTGGCATGACCGCGCACTCGGATCCGATGACCGCCTTCAAAGATGCTGATGTCGCCCTGCTCGTCGGCGCTCGCCCCCGCGGCCCCGGCATGGAACGCAAGGACCTGCTGGAAGCAAATGCACAGATCTTTACCGTACAAGGCAAAGCACTGGATGCTGTCGCCTCGCGCAATGTGAAGGTGCTGGTGGTTGGCAATCCTGCCAACACCAACGCGTACATCGCAATGAAATCGGCCCCCAGCCTGCCCGCAAAAAACTTCACCGCGATGCTGCGTCTAGATCACAACCGCGCGTTGTCACAGATCGCTACAAAAACCGGCAAGCCAGTTGCCTCCATCGAGAAGCTGTGCGTCTGGGGCAATCACTCGCCAACGATGTATGCGGACTACCGCTTCGCCACCATCGATGGTCAGTCGGTTAAGCAAATGATCAATGACGACGCATGGAACAAAGACGTTTTCCTGCCAACCGTCGGCAAGCGCGGCGCAGCCATCATTGATGCGCGCGGTCTCTCATCTGCCGCATCCGCTGCCAACGCAGCCATTGACCACGTTCGCGACTGGGTATTGGGTACGCATGGCAAATGGACCACGATGGGCATTCCTTCCGATGGCTCGTATGGCATTCCCAAAGATGTGATGTTCGGCTTCCCGGTCACGACAGAAAACGGCGAATACAAAATCGTTGAAGGTCTTGAGATCGACGCGTTCTCGAAAGAGCGCATTGACATCACACTCAAAGAACTCACTGATGAACGTGAAGGCGTCAAGCATCTGTTGCCATAAGTTGTAACGAGCGGCGGTCGCATCAAAGCATGCACCGCCCGCTTCTGTTGGATATCACTCCTCTCTCTCTATGCATCCTTCCGACGATCTGTTTCAGGGAAAGCATGTACCGGCACCACGACCGGTCTGCGATCACTATGCGGGGTCGGATAAAGACACTCGGCACACTCGACGCGCGCGGCGCATGCGTAGGCCGGGACCCCTGGGTCTGCCCATGCCGGTACGGATCAAAACACATGCTGCATCGCACGAAATCCGGAGCACGCCGGCACGCGGCGCGGTGAAATACCTGTCTCTTTGGATTATGGATTCTGCGCCCGCTCACTGCAGCGCCATTCACAATGTAGCGGTAAAAAGCCCAGACGCATTCCGACACTCGGGGCCCGCGCATGGCAAAATGAAAATTGCTGCGGCCTGTCATGCGCCTGCCAGAATCGCGTCGCATAATGTACGTACTAATATTTATGATCCGTCGGAGGTTGCTATCGACGCGATCAAGGCTGCTGAATCAAGACCAAGTCAGCGCAAATCCACACTGCATGACCGCGCCCGCTATCGTTATGACGGAGCGGTTCTGCAAAGAGCAAAACGAAGTGGGCAGCCATGCCGGAAGCGGCGGGTGCCCTAATGTAGTTAAACCATGGTCCCGGGAGGTGTCATGCGAAGCTCAATCCTTAATGCAGTGATTGTTTTGCTGAGTCTGATGACATCCGCTGGTGCGATGGCTTTGGAAATGACCTGCGAAGCCGGCAAGCGCATGGCAGTTTTCGGAGATCAGAATACTGACAGCATGATTGAGTTGCATTGGGATGGCGATGCCTACCAGATGCAACGAGTTCCAACGACGACGGGCGCAAATCGCTTCGAACATCGTGTTAGTGGCCTCGTCTGGATCAGCATACCGGCCAAGGCAATGCTGTTAGACCGCAAGCTAGGTGCCGCGGTGGCGAATGAATGCCGTACGGTCGCCATGCAAAGACAGAGACGTTAGCAGGGAGTGACATTGAACTATGTTCCTCTCGGCTGAATTGAAGCAGATTTTTTGGTTTAAATAGGAGAGAACATGTCACACAACACGCTTGATACGCTCAGGGAATTCAAATTTTCTGGCAGCAAAAAAGCCCAGCTCTATTCACTGCCTGCCTTGCAGAAATCTTTGGGAAAGAATATCGATCGGCTGCCCGTATCGATCCGGATTGTGCTCGAATCAGTACTGCGTAACTGCGACGGCAAAAAGGTCACCGAAGCGCATGTACGTCAGCTCGCCAATTGGAAGCCAAATGCAGCGCGTACCGATGAAATCCCTTTCGTGGTCGCCCGCGTCGTGCTGCAGGACTTTACCGGCGTTCCCTTGCTCGCCGACCTCGCTGCCATGCGTGGTGTTGCAGAGAAAATGGGCAAG
>CANKWG010000186.1 GCA_947487325.1 Oxalobacteraceae bacterium
GCCTGCGTCAGCCGTGTTTTCACCAAAAATATAGGCTGCGATACGACGAAACCCTGTCTGACTGGCAGAATCAAAATCACCGCTCAAGAGAGTTTCGGCGACGACAAATCCACTGTAGCGCCGGTGTTCGAATGGCGCTTCGGAGACTAGTACTTGATAGGCAGGCTCTTCAATAGCCATCACATCTCCGGCAGTCAATAGGGTGAACAAAAAAATCAGGCAGATACGTTTTTCTGTGTGGCGTACGAAACTAGCGATGCTGCGTGGTACGTAGTGGAGCCATGATGTGAGAGTGTGCATCTGATTTTTAGTTGAGATGTTTCTGCATCCATTGCCATATTGACGCGAAAACATCATCTCGGTTGGTTTCATTAAAGTTTTCATGAAAATTCTCCGGGAAGTAATGCAGCGTGCGAAGTGCCTCAGGAATAGTGTCCAGCATTTGACGGCTGATATTTGCATCAGCAAGTTTGTCAGCGCCGGCAACGGATGCTGCCAGTGACTCAGATTACCGCCGAGTGCTGATTGTGCTTCGAGCAGGTTGCGGCCAAACCGCATACTGGCTTCCGTGCCGCGGCGGTGCAGTTGCTCATCCCGGTAGTGGCGTTGGACGATGGTGGCATCATGCGTGAGCCATTCGGTGAGTGAAGTCATAGGTACTTTTGCCGTTGGAAACAGCGCAGCCAACAAACCGGACAGGCGTACTACCAGCGCAGGTACAGGAATCGCATTGGCATAATAGGGCGATGACAGTATGACACCACGCACATCAAAAGTTCCCAGGCGTCCTGTGATTTCCAGATGCGTGGCAATCAAGGCACCCATCGAATGCCCCATCAGAAAAACAGGCAGTGTCGGGTACTCGGTGCGCACCCAAGCCAGCATACGCTCTGCATCCTCCAGAAAAACACTAAAGCTCGGAATGTCGATGCGCGCCTTCTGGCCATGACCGGAGAGGTCAAAGCTAATTGTTATAATCTCTTGTGTGCGGAAATACGCACCCACAGTCGCATAGTCGCCCGAGTGAGACATGCCGCCATGAATGGCGACGATCACAGCACGGGGGTTTGCTGCTTCCCACAAACGCACGTTGTGTTCTCCGTCAGCGAACGGTAGTTGTAGTACCTGATCTTCCAGATAGGTGTTGTGGGTCATTGTCTTATTACTGAATCGTTAGATAGCTAATTCGTTAGGACACCACAGCACCACACCACGGCAACTCAGCGGGCATCGTTATGATCTCGACAGCGAGTAGGCTTTCAAGCGCGGCGTCATGACCCATTTGTAGAGCGGCGGCAGCATCGCCAGCACTGACATACCGGCATAACCGGTGGGCATTTGGGGAGAGCCCGGAGAGCGGTAGAGTTCATCGCAATCCAGTGAGGGTTCGGTGTGATGCGCTGCATGACGGGGTAGATTGAATAGCATGGCATCAGCAACCACATTGGCACAATCCCATGTATGAGCGATGCCCATGCGCTCGGGTTTGCCATTGACTTCGGCGCGCTGCAATCCCCAGTGCTCGACATAGTCGATGCTGCCGACCAGCAGCAGCGCGAATGCCGCCTGTATTCCACAAAACACGAGCGTCTTGGTACCGCCAATAGTGAACATCAGCGTATACAGCAAGCCGGTTGCCGCGAGTAGCGCGAGCGCTTCATTCCATCGGCCCGGCTGTGCACGCGAGAGACGCACGGCATCAGTAAATACACCATAAAAATAACGTGGCAGGAAAGTCCAGAGTCCTTCATGGACTCGCGCCGTGGCGGGATCTTTGTAGGTGGCTGCAGCGCGATGATGGCCACGATTATGCTCAATCGCATAGTGCCCATAAGCGACCGAGAGGAGCAGCAGTCGCGCCAACACGCGATCGGGCAGGGCACGCCGATGTCCTAGTTCATGGGCTAGCACGATGCCAATACCACCCAGGATATAGCCGCACGATAGGGCCAGCCAGACGAGATCCCACCAATCCAGTACCGGTGCCTGTGTGGCCAAACCGAGACTGATGAGGATGACGAGCGTCAGAATCAGTCGAGGAAACCCGCGCCCCCAGCGTTTGGTAGGGGTGGTGTCTCTGCCGGGACCGACCCACCACTCCGCGAGCGGCAGCACGACGGCGGCGATCACGACCGTGAGCCCGAACCAGCCTGAGGCCCAGGCAAGGAGCGGCGAGATCGTGAATGCGAAAGGCAGAATCAGATGCATATAAGCGAACATCTTGGGTGAAGGATGAACAAGAGCTTAGCGCTTTGATAATGGGTGAGGCTTCGATAGCTGATCTTACACGCTTCAGTACAGATCCTGCAGGCAAGGCCACAGCGCGCAAAGGAAGCTGCGATTTTGTTATCAGTTGAGGCGCTTCAGAGTCATGGTAATTTCATGGCAAAAAATCAGGCAAAATAAAAACTACCAACAAAATACTGCTAATAGTTTTTTGTTACGGATTCTGAGTACTGACAGACGTTTATGGATTGTTATCAATCTGCAGCTTACGCCGGAGAGTTGGATGAATCGATTGCCATTGCTACTACCCGCTGTCCTAGCCGTCACATTCATTGGCTGTACTTCGCAGGCAGATGCGCAACACAAAAACCCCGACAAACTACCACTTTGCACCAAGGCCGATTATCCGCGACGCCTTGGTGAAGAGCGCAATACAAACGGGCGCGCATGCTGGGGGCACTTTGTGGTGTCGTCGGACCCAAGGCATAAAGATGGCGTCTACGATGGGGAATTCATGAATGGGAAATTTCATGGTTTCGGTATTTATCGATTTAAAACTAAAAAAGAAAACCGTGGCGATCGGTATGTCGGTAACTTTCGCGATGGTCAGATGACTTCCAACGGAACGTATTACTTTGCGAATGGCGAGAAGTACATTGGTAATTTTCAGGATGGTCAGCGTAGCGGTTTTGGTACGCAATACATGAAAAATGGTGACCTTTTCGCGGGCGAGTGGAAGAGCGATCAGTTTCATGGCTTTGGAAAACTGACATTTCCGTTTGGTGAGGTCTACGAGGGCAACTTCGCTCACGGCATGCGCAATGGCGAAGGTAAATTGAAATTTGCGGACGGTTCCAGCTTCACCGGAACATTTATTGCCGATCAGCGCTACGGACAAGGTATAGAACTCCGCCAGGACGGAACGCAGTTTGAAGGCGGCTGGATCGCCGACAAGCGCGAGGGCCCATTTGTCATCACGAGAAAAAATGGCAGCAGCGATCGAGTGAGGTTTGTTGGTGATCGATTGGCTGAGTGATTATCTGATATTTGTGTAAGCTTCGGTGTGCCAGAGTATTTAACATAGACCTAAAACAATGAAAACAACAGACCTCTCACCTTGGCGTGTCCGAGAAGGATCAGTGTGTGACTTAGATGACTTCAGTACCCAACCTGAGGGTGTATTTTTGCTCGCTGAGGATGAAGTCAAAAAGCAAACGCAGAAGCTGTCAGCGAGATTAAATAAGCTGCAGAACGCATTGCATGCGTCGAGTAGTCGTGCTGTCCTGTTAATTTTGCAAGGGATGGATACCCAAGGCAAGGATGGCGTCATACGTCATGTATTTGCGAATGTCAGCCCATTGGGTGTTCGCGCGGTGCCGTTTTCTGCACCCACCGGAGCGGAGTTGAAGCATGATTTTTTATGGCGTGTCCATAGTAATGTGCCAGCCCTGGGTGATTTGACCATCTTTAATCGCAGCCACTATGAAGAAGTGTTGGTCACTCGCGTGCATAAGCTGATCGATAAGGCTGCCTGCAAAAAACGCTATGAGTACATTGTAAATTTCGAATCTATGCTCCATGACAGTTGTACGACGGTACTCAAGTGCTATCTGCATATTTCAAAAAATGAGCAGAAAAA
This sequence comes from Oxalobacteraceae bacterium, assembly GCA_947487325.1. GTDB lineage: Bacteria > Pseudomonadota > Gammaproteobacteria > Burkholderiales > Burkholderiaceae_D > Pernthalerella. The sequence continues at coordinate 3,866 of CANKWG010000186.1, forward strand.
AAGATTGCAAGAACGGATAGATGATTCCAGTAAAAACTGGAAACTGCAGCCTTCGGATTTTGCTGACCGAAAGCTATGGTCTAAATTTATCAATGCTTACGAAGAGACTATCTCTGCGACTAGCACCAAAACCGCGCCCTGGTATATCGTCCCAGCGGATTCTAAGCCTCATCGAGATCTTTTCATTGCCACGCTGCTGGTACAAGCGCTGGAATCGTTGGATCTTAAATTACCCAAGCCAAATTTCTCGTTGGATAATGTGACACTCAGCTGAGGCTGCGATTTAAGAGCGCATGCACTTGCTATGAATGCGCTCAATGATCCTTTGCCCAGCCAGTTGCGCGTGTAATGGCTTCTTGCCAGCGTGTGAGTCGAGTTTGGCGTTCGTCATCTGACATGCGCGGTTCGAATTTTTTTTCGCATTGCCAGTGTTCTGCGAGAGCGGTTTCGTCTTCCCAGAAACCGACAGCCAGCCCCGCCAGGCTGGCTGCACCCAGCGCAGTGGTCTCTGTGATTCTTGGCCG
>CANKWG010000187.1 GCA_947487325.1 Oxalobacteraceae bacterium
GGTCCGAATCGGACCTTGCTTCGCACGCTCGGCAAAAGAGGCAACCACGCTGGCGTGAGGCACATCGGGACGGTCAGAGCCATCAACCGCGGGTACGTGCTGCATCGCGTCGAAATACGCGCGCCAGTTATCGGGTACTGCACCGGGATTGAGAAGGTAGGCCTCATACAGTTCTTCCACGTACGGGGCATTACCTCCAAACAGATAAGAATTGGAGAAGTGTTGCTGCATCATCTTGCTCACCTTTTCCTCGCGCTTCGCGAGAGCTGGGGGTTAGAAAGTCCTGGCAAATCTGGTGACGCCAAATCATTGCTGACCTGCTGGCACAGCATTGGCGTTGCCCTAGGCTGCCGAAAGGACTCCCATGGAAGTCCACCTAACCATCCACATCACGGGCTTTCCGATCCGTGGATTGCACTACTAACAACGTGACGCCGAGAATAACACAGCGCTCCTTCTTTTCAACGTAAAAAAGGGCCCACACAGGGCCCTTTTTTATGACTCGGCAGTTAGGATCAGCGCTTCGCCATTGGCGCCACATCCCGCTGAGGCGAGCCCACAAACAGCTGGCGCGGACGACCGATTTTCTGTTCGGGATCGGAGATCATTTCGTTCCACTGAGCGATCCAGCCCACCGTACGCGCCATCGCGAAGATACCGGTGAAAAGCGACACCGGGATACCCAAGGCAGACTGCACGATGCCGGAGTAGAAGTCGACATTCGGGTAGAGCTTGCGAGAAACGAAATATTCGTCTTCCAATGCCACTTTTTCCAGCGCCATCGCCAGCTTGAATAGCGGATCGTTTTGCAAGCCTAGTTCGTTGAGCACTTCGTGACAGGTTTCACGCATGAGTTTGGCGCGCGGATCGTAGTTCTTGTAAACGCGATGACCAAAACCCATTAGCTTGACGCCAGAATTCTTGTCTTTGACCTGATTGACGAATTCACCGATCTTGTCGACCGAACCGATTTCCTTGAGCATGGTCAGTGCCGCTTCATTAGCGCCACCATGCGCAGGACCCCATAGGCAAGCAATGCCAGCGGCGATACACGCAAAAGGATTGGCGCCTGACGAACCGGAAAGACGCACGGTTGAGGTCGACGCATTCTGCTCATGATCCGCATGCAGAATCAGGATGCGATCGAGCGCGCGAACCAACACGTCATTGATCTTGTAATCTTCAGCGGGTGTAGCGAACATCATGCTCATGAAATTAGCGCTGTAGGACAGATCGTTACGTGGGTAAACAAAAGGCTGGCCAATCGAGTACTTGTAGGCCATGGCGACCAGCGTAGGCATTTTGGCGATCAGCCGAATCGCCGAAACTTCGCGATGATGTGGGTCGTTGATGTCGAGCGAGTCATGGTAGAACGAAGCCAGTGCGCCAACGGTGCCGACCAAAACCGACATCGGGTGCGCATCACGACGAAAACCACGGAAGAAGAATTGCATCTGCTCGTGCACCATGGTGTGACGGGTCACGGTGTCGACGAAGCTTTTCTTCTGCGTCGCGTTTGGTAGCTCGCCATTCAGCAGCAGAAAGCAAGTCTCCAGAAAATCGCAATTGACGGCCAGCTGTTCAATCGGATAACCGCGATACAGCAGTTCGCCCTTGTCACCGTCGATGTAGGTGATCGACGAATTACAAGCCGCAGTCGACATGAAGCCCGGATCGTAGGTGAACTTTCCGCTTGCTCCGTAAAGCTTGCGGATATCGATGACATCCGGGCCAATCGAGCCCTTATAAATCGGAAACTCCAACGATGGCGATCCATCGGAGAAGGACAAGGTTGCTTTGGCTTCAGATTGGGTCATGGCTACACCTTCGATTCAAGAGAGATCGTATTAAATGAAAATTTGCGAGTCATCCGCCGATGAATCAGGCCTGCCTAAGCCGCGCCAATAGCGCATGCACGTGAGGCAGATCGAGTTCTGTTTCAGGCGGGCTCTGACCCAAAAGCAAGCTCATCAAATCATTGTCCGGCAATGTCAACAGCCGGGTCAGCGCATCGACTTCCTCATCCGAGAGCTGCTCTTCGTGCGCATCAAGAAAGCGCGTCAGTATCAGGTCATTTTCCAGCAAACCGCGGCGGCTGCGCCATCGCAGCCTTGCACGTTTTGCCGGATCATCCTGATGCTTCGCAGCTTCCATTACACCGCGCGTCGCACCAGCAGTTCTTTGATCTTGCCGATCGCTTTGTTAGGATTCAGACCCTTGGGGCAAACATCAACGCAGTTCATGATCGAGTGGCAGCGGAACAGTCGATAAGGATCTTCCAGATTATCGAGTCGCTCACCCGTTGCTTCGTCGCGACTGTCCGCAATAAACCGGTAAGCCTGCAGCAATCCCGCCGGGCCCACGAACTTGTCCGGGTTCCACCAGAACGATGGGCAGGAAGTCGAGCAGCACGCGCACAAAATGCATTCGTACAAACCGTCGAGCTCTTCGCGCTCTTCGGGCATCTGCAAGCGCTCTTTTTCCGGTGGGATCGTCGTGTTGACCAGGAAAGGCTTGATCGAATGATACTGCTTGAAGAAATTCGTCATGTCGACGATTAAGTCGCGTATCACTGGAAGACCCGGCAGCGGACGCAGCACGATAGGCTGGGTCAGCTCATTAAGATTGGTCGTGCAAGCGAGGCCATTTTTACCGTTAATGTTCATGGCATCAGAACCGCACACACCCTCGCGGCAGGAACGGCGCAGAGCGAGCGAATCATCAACATCGGCCTTGATACGCTGAAGCGCATCCAAGAGCATCTTGTCCGTATCCTGCAGCGTGACCGTGAGGTCTTGCATGTAGGGCTTGGCATCCTTGTCCGGATCGTAACGATAGATCTGAAATTTGACTGTGCGTGTCATGATATTTGAAGCCTTAGAAAGTACGAGCCTTGGGCTTGAAAGATTCAACGGTCAACGGCTGGGTGACCACGGGTTTGTAATCTAGGCGATTGCCTTCAGAGAACCACAGCGAGTGCTTCATCCAGTTCTCGTCGTCACGCTTTTCGAAATCACGGTGCGCATGCGCGCCGCGAGATTCTTTACGCGCAGCCGCCGATACGATGGTTGCTTTGGCTGTCTCGATCAGATTATCAAGCTCAAGTGCTTCAACCCGCGCGGTATTAAAGACCTTGGACTTATCCTTGAACGAGACCTGCTTGCGGCGCTCGTCGAGCTGCATGATTTCTTTCGAACCCTGCTCGAGCAATTCCTGCGTACGAAACACACCGCAGTAGTGCTGCATGGTCTTACGGATATCTTCGGCCACGTCCTGCACCCGCTCCGAACCGGTTGAGGCTTCGAGATGGGCGAGACGCGACAAGGCCAGATCGGCTCCATCCGCTGGCAGAGATTTGTGACTCTGTTCCTTGAGCTTGCTCGCAACGATGTGATTGCCTGCTGCGCGACCGAATACCAATAGATCAAGCAGCGAATTAGTACCGAGGCGATTGGCACCATGCACTGATACACAAGCGCATTCACCGATCGCATACAAGCCGCGTACGATTTCCTGCTGGCCGTTTTTGGGTGCGACAACCTGACCATGGATATTAGTCGGGATACCACCCATCTGATAGTGAATCGTCGGTACGACGGGAATCGGCTCTTTGGTCGCATCCACGTTAGCGAACTTGTGACCAATTTCAAGGATGGAAGGCAAACGCTTGCGGATGGTGTCCGCGCCAATATGGCGCAAGTCGAGCAGCACGTAATCTTTCTTCGGTCCGCAACCACGTCCTTCTTTGATCTCCTGATCCATCGAGCGGGAAACGAAATCGCGCGGTGCGAGATCCTTGAGCGTCGGCGCATAACGCTCCATGAAACGCTCACCTTCGCTGTTGATCAGGATACCGCCCTCGCCACGCACACCTTCGGTAATCAGCACACCTGCACCCGCAACACCGGTGGGGTGAAACTGCCAGAACTCCATATCTTCCAGGGGCAGACCGGCACGCGCCGCCATACCCATACCATCGCCGGTGTTGATGAATGCATTGGTCGATGCCGCCCAGATGCGGCCGGCACCACCTGTGGCGAAAACGGTGGTTTTTGCTTCGAGCACCATCACCTCGCCGGTTTCCATCTCCATCGCAACGACGCCAATGACATCGCCTTCGGCATCGCGCACCAGATCAATCGCCATCCACTCAACAAAGAAGTGCGTCTTCGCACGGACATTGCGCTGATACAGCGTATGCAGCATCGCATGCCCGGTACGGTCAGCTGCCGCGCAAGCGCGCTGCACCGGCTTTTCACCGAAATTAGCGGTATGCCCACCGAACGGCCGCTGATAAATTGTGCCATCAGGATTACGGTCGAAAGTCATGCCAAAGTGCTCTAACT
>CANKWG010000188.1 GCA_947487325.1 Oxalobacteraceae bacterium
TGCGCTATGGCGAGTTCGGGCAGTGCCACCGCAATGAGCCGTCGGGTTCGCTGCACGGGATGATGCGGGTGCGCGGATTTACGCAGGACGACGGACACATTTTCTGTACCGAAGACCAGATCCTGGATGAATGCGTGGCCTTCACCGCCTTGCTGCAAAAGGTTTATCGGGATTTCGGTTTCAATGAAGTTATTTATAAAGTGGCAACGCGCCCCGAAAAGCGGGTGGGCTCGGACGAGCTCTGGGACAAGGCGGAGCAGGCGCTGATTGCTTCGCTCGAGCGCTCCGGTTGCGAATACGAGATTACGCCGGGCGAGGGTGCGTTCTACGGTCCGAAGATCGAGTACACGCTGAAAGACGCGATCGGCCGGCCTTGGCAGTGCGGCACGATACAGGTGGATTTCTCGATGCCGGTGCGTCTGGAGGCTGAGTATGTGGCCGAGGACAACACCCGCAAGGTGCCGGTGATGCTGCACCGGGCTATTCTGGGTTCGCTGGAGCGCTTTATTGGCATGTTGATCGAAAACCATGCCGGGGCTTTGCCTTTATGGCTGGCGCCGACGCAAATTGCCATTTTGAACATTTCGGAAGGGCAGGCCGATTATGCGCAAAAGCTGGAGCAAAACCTGAAAAAACAAGGGTTTAGAGTGCATGCTGATTTGCGCAACGAGAAAATAACCTATAAAATACGTGAGCACTCTGTCCAGAAATTGCCCTACATCGTTGTGGTCGGTGACAAGGAAAGAGATGCGAACACCGTGGCCGTGCGTGCACGAGGCAATGTTGATCTGGGCGTCATGTCCATCGACAGTCTGGTTGAGCGACTCCAGCAGGAGCTCACCAGCAAGGCCTGACGGATCTGCCGTCAGGTTTGCCCGCTGCAGAAGCACGGCTTAATTATTGGATTTTTTAAGGACACTGCAATAGCTACTGACAAGTCGCACCGCATTAACGGTGAAATTACGGCGCCAGAAGTGCGCCTCTCGGGTGTTGAAAACGAGGTTTTGGGTATCGTCAGTCTGGCCGAGGCGTTCAAAATGGCCGAGGAAGCTGACGTTGATCTGGTAGAGATCGCACCGACAGCCGTTCCGCCTGTTTGTCGCCTGATGGACTACGGTAAGTTCAAGTATCAGGAGCAAAAAAAGGCGCACGAAGCCAAGCTCAAGCAGAAGGTGATTCTGGTCAAGGAAGTTAAATTCCGTCCCGGCACCGATGATGGCGATTACAACATCAAGCTGCGCAACCTGATCAAGTTCCTCGATGAGGGCGATAAAACCAAGATTACCTTGCGTTTCCGGGGTCGTGAAATGGCCCACCAGGAAATCGGTATGCGGATGCTGGAGCGACTCAAGCTCGATCTCGAGCCGTATGGTCAGATAGAACAGTTTCCAAAAATGGAAGGTCGGCAGATGGTGATGGTGCTGTCGCCCAAAAAGAAGAAGTAGTTCGTAGCAAAATTTGGTAGAATCCGCGCTCCCGTTTTCGGATGGGAGTGCAAGATACGGCGGACTCGATTTCGTCGTTTAAAAGAAGCGAGAGCAGGCATCCAAGAGCAGTTTGTTCTGCCACCTGTCATCGTCCAATAAAGGAGCCACCCTCGATCGGGTGGATATTTGTATGCCAAAGATGAAAACCAAGAGCAGCGCGAAGAAGCGTTTTCGCGTTCGCCCGGGCGGTACCGTCAAGCGTGGCCAAGCTTTCAAGCGCCACATTCTGACCAAGAAAACCACCAAGAACAAACGTCACTTGCGCGGTGCGGTCCAGGTCCATGAGACCAATTTGGATTCCGTACGCGCCATGATGCCTTTCGCCTAACCTCACTCTCAAGTACAGGAGCACACTATGCCAAGAGTCAAGCGTGGGGTCACAGCAAGGGCCCGTCACAAGAAAGTTCTCGATGCCGCTAAAGGCTATCGCGGACGTCGCAGTAAAGTCTATCGTATCGCCAAGCAGGCGGTTATGCGTGCCGGTCAATATGCGTATCGTGACCGTCGCAACAAGAAGCGTGTATTCCGCGCTCTGTGGATCACCCGTATCAACGCGGCTTCGCGTGAGCATGGTCTGACCTACAGCGTGTTCATTAATGGTTTGAAGCGTGCATCGATCGGTCTTGATCGTAAAGTGCTCGCTGATATGGCTGTGATGGACAAGCCAGCTTTCGCTGCGATCGTCAATCAGGTCAAGGCGACCATCGCTGCGTAATACAGTGATCACCAGGCATCGTTGATGCGATGCCTGTTCAGTTTCATGGCGGGGCAGAGGTGAACAGCCTGTGCCCCGTTGTCGTTTTCAATGATCTATAGCGTCGATACAGCATGAGCTCTCTGGAACAAATCGTTGTCGCTGCAGAAGCCGATTTTCTTGCTGCGAATGATCCTGCCGCGCTCGAGAATGCCAAGGCAAAGTACCTTGGCAAGACCGGGCAGATTACTGCGCAGATGAAGGGTCTCGGTCAGCTCGATCCGGATGCGCGCCGTACGCAGGGCGCTGTGATCAATCAGGCCAAAGAAAAAATCGAGGCATTGCTCAACGCACGTCGTGCCGCGATGGCGGACGCGCAGATGCAGTCACGACTGAATGCGGAAGCGATTGACGTGACCTTGCCAGGACGTGGTCGCAGCGTTGGTGGCATTCATCCGGTGATGCGCAGCTGGCAGCGCGTGAGCGAAATTTTTTCGTCGATTGGCTTTCAGACGGCAGACGGACCTGAGATTGAAACTGACTGGACCAATTTTTCTGCATTGAATAGTCCTGAAAATCATCCTGCGCGTTCGATGCAAGATACCTTTTATATCGACGCCAAAGACAGCACGGGCAAGCCGCTGCTGCTGCGCACGCATACCAGCCCGATGCAGGTGCGTTATGCGCGCATGCACAAGCCGCCGATTAAAGTTATTGCACCAGGCCGTACTTATCGTGTGGACAGCGATGCGACGCACTCACCGATGTTTCATCAGGTTGAAGGTCTGTGGATTGATACTGATATCAGCTTCGCTGATTTGAAAGGCGTGTACCTGAATTTTGTTCAGGCGTTTTTCGAGACGGATGATCTGCAAGTGCGTTTTCGCCCGTCGTATTTTCCTTTCACCGAGCCATCCGCCGAGATTGATATCGCTTTTGGTACGGGGCCGTTGAAGGGGCGCTGGCTTGAAGTCTCTGGTGCCGGGCAGGTACATCCCACGGTCATTCGCAATATGGGTCTCGATCCTGAGCAGTACATCGGTTTTGCTTTCGGCTCCGGTCTGGAGCGGCTGACCATGCTGCGCTATGGGATCAATGACCTGCGCCTGTTTTACGAAGGCGATCTGCGTTTCCTGAAACAATTCAACTGAGTCCGACGCGATGCAATTTTCTGAACAATGGTTGCGCACCTTAGTGAATCCGGACATTACGTCGGATGCACTGTCGCATTTGCTCACCATGGCCGGGCTAGAGGTCGAGGAAGTCGAACCTGTTGCGCCGCCATTTACTCACGTGGTGGTGGCGCAGGTGATGTCGGTCGAACGTCATCCGAATGCCGATAGGCTTAATGTTTGTCAGGTCGATGCAGGTACCGGTACCTTGCTCAATATCGTTTGTGGCGCGCCGAATGTGCGCCCTGGTTTGAAAGTGCCTTGCGCACTGGCGGGTGCGATGTTGCCACCCGGTGAGGATGGCAAGCCATTTGAAATTCGTGTTGGCAAGCTGCGTGGTGTTGAATCGCAGGGTATGTTATGTTCGGCGCGTGAGCTTCGCTTGTTGGAGGAAAATACCGGCTTTCTCGAACTTTCTGACGCAGCAACGGTGGGTCAAAATTTCCGTGATTTTTATCAGCTTGATGATCTGAAGTTCACTATCAAACTCACACCGAATCGTGCCGACTGTTTGTCAGTGCTGGGCGTAGCCCGCGAAGTTGCAGCGCTCACCAGTGCGGCACTGACAGCGCCCGCTTTTTCTATCGTCAAACCTGATTCCGATGAAGTACTGCCGGTAAAAATCAGTGCCAAAGATTTATGTGGTCGCTTTTCCGGTCGCGTGATTCGCGGCTTGAATGCGCATGCAGCGACACCTGAGTGGATGAAGCAGCGCCTTGAGCGCAGTGGTCAGCGTTCGATCTCGGCGCTGGTGGATATCTCGAATTATGTGATGCTCGAGCTGGGGCGTCCGACCCATGTATTTGATCTCGACAAAATTCATGGCGGACTCGATGTGCGTTGGGGGCGCAAAGGTGAACAGCTCAAGCTCTTGAACGGCAACACGGTTGAGCTCGATGATTGGGTGGGTGTAATTGCTGACGAAAAGCAGGTCGAGTCGCTGGCTGGCATCATGGGTGGTGATGCGAC
>CANKWG010000189.1 GCA_947487325.1 Oxalobacteraceae bacterium
TGTCTCAGGACCCTTGGCCATGGTGGTCGCTGGTCTGGTGGTCGGCAATCATGGGCGCGAGCTGGCGATGTCGGACACCACAAGGCTGTATGTGGACATGTTCTGGGAAATGATCGACGACATCCTCAATGCCGTCTTGTTTGTATTGATTGGTATGGAGGTGATGCTAATCGCCTTCTCCTGGAGCTTGTTTGCCGCAGGTCTGGCGATGGTCATCATGACCCTGATCGCACGCGCGCTGACGGTCTGGGTGCCGGTGCACTACCTGCCGGGCTATTTCAAGCTGCCCAGAGGCGCAGGTTTGGTGCTTACCTGGGGTGGTCTGCGTGGTGGTATCTCGGTGGCGCTCGCGCTCTCCTTGCCATCGGGCAGCGAGCGCGATGTCATTCTCTCGCTCACCTACTGCATAGTGGTGGTCTCCATCCTTGTACAGGGCCTTACGGTAGGTAAGCTCGCTGAAAAAGTGACCGGTCCCGAAGCAGGCGTAGCGGACGGTAGCGAAGCTACCGTCGCTTCGGATGCAAAAGCCTCCTGAGGCGCTATTGAATTGCCGCGCTATGGCAGCCTTCGATCTTTGTTGAACGAACACACGAGTCAGGGCGTCGTCTCTTTGCATGCAGAGCAATGAAAAACGGGCTTCGCAAAGCGAAACCCGTTATTGATTCTGTGCAGTTCAGCGAGTACGGCTATTTTTCTTCTTTGCGAATGTCTTCCATCATCGCCTGTACCTGCTGTTCGGTCAGGCGGTATTGACGTCGTAGGCGGTCCAGCGTGTCCTGTTCAGCATCGGTGACGATACCGTCGGCCAGTGCCTGACGCAGTTGCTGGCCAAAGGCCGCTTTCTTGCGCGAGAGCTGATTGGAAAATGCCGACGCCACGATACCCGTCATGATCGCAGCCATACATACACCCAAGAAGCCCGTGATCAGCGCGATGATATCGCCGGCTACGGTCAGATTTTCCACGTTGCCGGAGCCTGAGGTGATGGTGATCACCGCCCAGTAGATGCAGTGTGGGATCGAGCCAAAATGTTCTGGCTGGTTGTGGCCTTCCGCAAAATACATCAACGAGGCGGACACGATGGTCGCAATCAGCAGCAAGAAGAGGGCGGAGGCAAATGCTTTCTTCTCCGACGCGACTGCGTGAAACAGATCCTGCAATGCGGTGTTGTACTTCGAGAGTTTCAGGATACGCAGCAGACGCAGCACACGCAGCACGCGCAAATCCAGATACGGGAACAAGAAGTGTAGGTAGAAGGGTGCCGTTGCAAAGAAATCAATCAGGCCAAAGAAACTGAATACGTATTCCTTGCGGCCTTTCCAAGCACCGCCCTGTTCGGGGGTGTAGCGTGCGCCATACGACCAAGTTCTGAGCACATACTCTGCCGAGAAGAACATTACGCTCCAGAATTCGAATTCATGGAAAAAATCTTTATAGGCTTCATGAATCTCATGCACTGAATCCAGAATGACCGCAGCGCAGTTAGTCAGCACCACGATGGTGATCACCCATTCGAGAATTCGGCTGGCGTTGTCGTGTGAGGTCCCGTCAAGGATCTCCATGATGCGGCGTTTCATTGCGATTTTCCTGTTGTCGTTTTTCTTGTACTTTTTTCAAGCAAAGTCAGAGCCTGTAAAAACACAGGCCGGCCGATAAAACCGGCCAGCCTGTCTGCTGCTCTGTGCCGTCATCAGGACGGCAGCACGCGTTTAGCCGCCGATTTTGTCGGACACGCGCTTCTGGTTTGCATCTACCTTCTCGCGCAGCGAGATCACCTGATCACGCAGCTCGTTACCGGCATCCTGCATGTTGTTGAGCTTCTCTTTGAGCGTCTCACCGGTGGAGAAAGTATCGTCGATGATCTTGCGAGTTTCGACCGAGCTGTTGCGGATGCTGCGAACCAATTCTTCGATTTCGTTGGCACGCATCTCGTTGCCGTGATGTGATGCAGTGTCCATCTGCTGCTTGAGCTCGCCGTCGAGCCACTGGCCGTTGGAGTCAGCGATTTCGTCGATGTAGTTGACCATCTCTTCATTGAGTTCGTAGAAGGTTTCACTGACTTCGCCCAGCGCCTTAATGGCTTCAGCCATCTTCAGAGCAATGCTCGCCATTTTGCGGTTGATCTTGCTGCGATGGTCGAGGTACTCAACCTTCACACGGTTGGCCATGGAGAGCTGGAAGGCTTCCTGGTCAGTGTTGGTTGGGCTCAGCTGATCAATCATCATCAGACGGTTACGGAACACGTCGTCAGTGGTGCGCATGATGAGTTCACGGTTACCGCCGGCGTTGACCAGATAGCTCTGCTGGGCGTCGGTGATGTTTTCCTCGATCGTGCTTCGCGCGACCTGGATCTGACCTACGTTGAATTGAACAATCGCTTCGATATCGAAGATCGCGCGCTTGTTTTTTGCGATCATATTTTTGATTACATCACTCATAAATATCTCCTGGTTCGAGTGGCTGTTGTATAAGTTTTCGCGAAAGGGGCGTTAAGCGCCCACGTGCGACTCTTCCGGCAACGCAATAGGACTGGAGCGAGTAAGGCGATTCACAGTAATCACGCCCTGGCCTTGCTCGTCCATGTTGGCCTCTTCATACAGCATTTTGTAAATGTAGTCGGCCTGGTCGGCTGATACGGTCGCATGCAGAATCTCGGTCTTGGGGATCTCTGGCAGATTGCCTGCCAGAGAAGCACGACCGATAGGGTTACCGCGAACGCTATAGAAATAGCATTCGTTGATGCCCTTGTGATGCAGCAGCTCCATCAGCTTGGATGCACCGCCTTCATAAAGAATGCAAGTGATCTGACGCGTATAGTCGATGTACGGAATATCCGGTTTATCGTTCTGACTCATGATGTTGTCCTGTCGTCGTTTAGGCGATTAGTCTTTGAGCAGATTCGGCGGGATGTAGGTGGCCGCCTGCAGCAGTGGAGTTACGTAGATGTAACCCATGCCCGGTGTATCCAGCCTGCCCGCGAGGAATATGCGCTCAAAAATACGATCGGTCTGGTCTTGAGGGACCATGACGCTGATCACTTCGCGTTCGACGTCAACAGCGACGCCCAGAATGCCGAGGCGCTCACGCACGCCGGTACCCACGCCCATGTGCACGGTTGAACCTTGCACGCCCACTTCTAGCAGCGAGTTGTTGATGGTGTCTGCCAGACCTTTTTGTACCACGCAGGTAATCAGCGCTACTTCGCTGATGTTGGTAACTTTACGCTTTGCCATTCGTTTCCCCTTTTTCTATTCTGTTGATTCGATGACTGTTGATCAGGCCTGTGCAGCGGCCAATTCTTGTTTGACCTTGTACTGGACGTAGACGCCGAGACCGAGCACAGCCACGATTGGTGCGATCGATGCTGCTGCCAGGATGCCGAAGCCTTCGACGGCTTTCACTGCACCACCGAAGCCCAGACCCATCGCCAGCACCAGCGGTACCGTCACAGGACCTGTCGTCACGCCTGCGCTATCCCAACCAATGTTCACGAACTCTTCAGAAGAGAGAACGGTCAGGAAAACTGCAAGGATGTAGCCTGGCACGAGGATGTAGAGCAGGTTGTAGTCAAACACCAGCTTGGTCACGCCGAGCATGATGCCGGTCGAAACGCCTGCTGCAACCGCATACATCAACATGGATTTCTTGAATGAGCCATTGGTCATGTTCTGCACAGTTGAACCTAGTGCGTTCAATGCCGGTTCAGCCATCGTTGCACCAAAACCCAGAATCCAGGCAAAGACGCAGGAAATCACGATGCCCCAGAAGCTGCCATAAAGAGGACCGTAAGCGCCGGTCTCACCCGCAACGCGGAGCGATTCAGGCAAGGTGATGTTCGTGAACGAACCCGGGATGATGTTACCGGCCTGCTCACCAAGAGCGGACAAGCCATACTTCAGACCGATGTTGAACAAGCACATACCGACGACCGACAGCACCAAGCCGTAGCAGATGATGAAGGCATTTGGCAGACGGGTACGCAGAACACCGAACAGGATGATCATCAGGAAGATCACGAGCGGCACAATCGCCTGGACGCCATCTTTGATTGGGCCCATCAGGATCTGATCCCAGACACTGGAGTTGTCTCCGCCAGCGGCTTTCAATGCCTCGTAGACGACAGCATTAGCTGCCTTCATTTCGTCGAGGGAGACGGTGCCACCGAAATACACGCCCAGACCAAGAACGGCCACCACGGGGTAGATCGATGCCAGTGTCACGATACCGAAGCCGGACAAGGAGCTATCGCCCTTGCCGCCGGAGTTCGCCACGCCGATACCCAGCGCGAGCACCAGAG
>CANKWG010000190.1 GCA_947487325.1 Oxalobacteraceae bacterium
CGGCGTGCCCGTTGGTGCATGATCGAGCACGCGCAGTGTGCCTTCGACGATATCGTCGATGTAGGTGAAGTCGCGTTGCATCTTGCCGTGATTGAAGACATCAATCGTGCGGCCTTCAAGGATGGCGCTGGTGAAGAGCCACGGTGACATGTCCGGGCGACCCCAGGGCCCATAAACGGTGAAAAAGCGCAGACCTGTGGTGGGTATGCCGTAGAGATGGCTGTAGCTGTAGGCCATCAGCTCATTTGATTTTTTGGTGGCGGCATACAGGCTGACCGGGTGATCGACTGCATCTCCCACCGCAAACGGTACCTTGGTATTGGCACCGTAGACGCTTGATGAACTGGCATAGACAAGATGCTGCACACCATGATGCCGGCATCCTTCGAGAATATTCACGAAACCCACCAGATTACTTTGCACATAAGCGTGTGGATTCTTCAGCGAGTAGCGCACGCCGGCTTGTGCTGCAAGGTGAAGTACGCGTTCGGGACGAACTTCGGCGAACAGCTTTTCAAGCGCATCGCGATCGGCGATGTCGGTCTCAATGAATCTGAATCCGGGTTGTGGCGTGAGCTGCGCGAGCCTAGCCTGCTTGAGGCGCGGGTCGTAGTAATCATTCAGGTTGTCGATACCGATCACCTGATGGCCTTGAGCCAGCAGTCTTGCGCTGCAATGCATGCCGATAAATCCAGCGGCGCCTGTAACGAGTATGGGAGAAGTGTTCATCAGTGAGCGGCCTGGGTTGGTGAGCCGGCGTCGGTATCGGGGTCGTCGTCGGCATCGGTGTCACGGGGAGGTCGGAGCATCAGGCTGGCCAGTAGGGAGGAGCTCAAGTAGACCGCCCAGAAAGCGAAAACGATGTCCGAAAAAAAATGCCCGCCTTGAATCATGCGACCTAATCCCACCAGGCTGCCGAGCGCGATACCTGCGATCAGCCAGCGACGTCGTCGCGTGGTCCAGTAGAGGCCGATCAGGGCAAAACCTGCCGCGGCATGGCCGCTGACGAAAGAGCAATTGCGGTCGCATTGGGCGGCGGGGTGCAGCGGCGGCGAGTAGCTGCGATCGCCGCCAAATTGCGTGACTTGCGAGGGCCGAGCGCGGCCCCAGTTATCTTTCAGGCCGCTGTTGACCAGTAAAACGGGACCGGCCACGATCATCGCCAGCAAAAACAATGCAGCATTGCGCTTGGCTGGGACTGGAATGCGTCGGGTCATGGCGTAGGCGAGATAGGCCAGCAGCGCGACGACGACCCAGCCAACGGATCGGGCCTTGAATATTTCGTATGACGCCAGTACCGGTGACAGCTGGCTCCAGTGGAAGCCGGTGTCGGGCTCGTAAAACCAGGCGGCGACCTGAAGATCGAGTTCAGGAAAGACAGCAAATACCAGCACGCTTGCGGCGAACATCAGCAGACCGGTGCTGAAAGGCAGCATTGAGGACGTCGTGGGTCTCTGGTCAGGCAAGATCGTCATCAGGGTGTGCCGGCATTGGGAATGGGCAGCAGGTACGGAAGGGGACGTTCAAAACTGCCGAATTGTACTTGTTTAATGTTACCTTTACCCGTTTTTTGGGCTGACCATGCCGTGTTGACGGGCGATGGTGCCCCCCAAGACTATCCTGAATGATATTGAATCGCGCACGCATGAAGTACGTCGTAATGATCTCGCTGACTGCGGCGTTTGTCGTATGGCTGGTCGGGTCGGGGCAAGGCGCGCAGGTGATGATCGCGCTCGGGTCGCTTTCCGCGCCGCTGTTGCTACTGTTGTTCGCCGGGATGATCGTTACTTATATCTTGCGTGCGCTGCGCGTCTACTACGAATTCGGTGACGCCACGCGCGGTCGTTTTGCTGCCTGCCTGCAGCTGGTGTTGACGCATAACGCGCTGGTGAATGTGCTGCCTATGCGTGCTGGCGAGCTTTCGTTTCCGGTGCTGCTCAAACGCGAATTCGGGGTGCCGATGATGCGCTCTGGTGGATCGCTGCTGTGGCTTCGGGCGCAGGATGCGATCATACTGGCGGCGCTTTCGATTGCGGTCTGGCCGGGTCTTGATCCATTGATGCGGATCGCGGGTGTGTTCTTGCTGATCCTCGGTGGCGTATTGCTGCCCCATGTCGCGCAGCGTCTGCTGTCACAATTCAGCACCGGCAAGCTGGGTACTCTGTGCGCTGCGTTAGCGGACTCGGCACATCATGCGCGTATTGGTTGGTTGTGGACAATCGCGAATTGGATTGTGAAGTTAACGGTGTTGTCGCAGGTGTTCGCCCAGTTGCTTGCTGCGGATTGGCAGGTTGGTGCTGCAGGCGCGGTGGGTGGCGAACTGGCGGCGATATCGCCAGTACAAGGCGTGGCAGGGATTGGCAGTTATGAAGCGGGTGCTGCCGCCGCGCTGAAGCTTTCGGGCATCGCGTGGGTCGATGGCCTCAAGGCCGCGTTTTCGCTGCACTTGCTGGTGCTCGCAAGTGCGTTGGTCTCCGCCGGTATTGCGCTGTTGGCGTCGGCAATTTTCAGAAATCGCGTTGCATCGGATGATGCACGCACAAACAAACCATCACAGGAAACATGAGCTCTGCCGATATGAAACCCCAAGATAGTCCTGCGCACACACTGTCGCTGGTCATTCCTATGTATAACGAGGTCGACAATGTCGTGCCCATGCTTGATCGCGTTCATGAAGCACTGGGTAGTTATCCGCATCCTTGGGAATTGGTGCTGGTTGATGATGGCAGCAGTGACGGCACTGCTGAGGCGATTCGGCGTGAGTCGTCCGTGCGCGGTGCGCATGTACGTTTAATCGAGCTTGCGCGCAATTTCAAGCAAACGGCGGCGATGCAGGCGGGTATTGATGCTGCGCGTGGTGATGTGATTGCCACGCTGGATGGTGATCTGCAAAATGATCCGATCGATATTCCCCGTATGGTGGGCCGTCTGCTGAACGAGAACCTGGATCTGGTCGCTGGCTGGAGAAAAGATCGCAAAGACGGACTGTGGTTGCGCAAGATTCCTTCGCGTATCGCGAACCGACTGATTGCCCGACTGACGGGTGTACATCTGCGCGACTATGGTTGCAGTCTCAAAGTTTTCCGTGCGTCAGTGCTAAAAAAATTACGCTTGTATGGTGAGATGCATCGATTCATTCCGGCCTGGTTGTCGACAGTCACTCGGCCGCAGCGCATTGCGCAGGAGGTGGTGCAACATCATCCGCGTGTACATGGTGTTTCCAAGTACGGTATCTCGCGCACCTTCCGCGTGCTGCTTGATTTGGTGTTTGTTTATTTTTTCATGCGTTTTCGAAGTCGTCCCGGTCACTTTTTTGGCGGGATCGGCATTGCGCTGGGTGCGTTGGGTGGTGTGATCTTGTCGTATCTGTTGGCGCTTAAGCTGGCGTTTGGTGAATCCATCGGTGGTCGGCCCCTGTTGTTTGCGGGATTTTTTCTGGTGATCGCTGCGGTGCAGATGGTCACTGCCGGTGTGCTGGCTGAGGTGCTCGCGCGTGTGTTGTTTGAGTCCGGCGGCACACGTTCTTATTTTCTGCGTGATGAATCGGTACCATCTTCCGATGAGGGCTGGCATCACGCGCCCGATGCGACAGCGGGCCGCGCGGAGAACTCTCGATGATATCCACTAACGCGACGGCAGAGCGCCGCTCGCGCAGCGCACTGCTGATTTTGCTGGCGCTGATCGTGTTGATTGCGGGATGGCGCGCGATGGTCGCGGCTGGTGTGTCGTTGTCCGTTGACGAAGCGTATTACGTGGCCTGGTCGAAGTCGCCTGATTTTGGTTACTGGACCAAGCCACCTATGATCGCCTGGACGATTGGGGCGGCTCGCCTACTGTGTGGTGACAGCGCGGGTTGTGTGCGATTGGTGCCGGTAATTGCGTTTCCACTGTCGACATTGCTGATGTTTGCGCTGGCGCGTCGTTTGTCTTTTACGGAATGGCAGGCATGCGTCGCTGCGCTGGCATTCGCGACACTACCGATGACGTCTTTCTACGGCGTTGCCGCGACAACCGATGGCTTGCTTCTGCTGTACTGGATCGCTGCGATGCTGTTTTTACGTATCGCCTTGGATGGTAAACGCATTGCATGGCTGGTCGCGGGTGGTTTCATGGGACTCGCATTGCTATCGAAATATTCTGCGGGTGTTTTTGCGGTATCAGCGGCGCTGGCGATGTTGCACCCCAGTTGGCGACATTGGTGGCGTAGCCCCTGGCCCTGGCTTGCGGGACTGACGGCGCTACTCGTTTTCTCTCCCAATCTGTGGTGGAACTTTACGCACGGTGCACCG
>CANKWG010000191.1 GCA_947487325.1 Oxalobacteraceae bacterium
GCCTGAGTCAGCCTTGCAGACGATGTACTTCTGACCGGGCGCGCATTTGCGTACGGTTTCCCACTTGATACCGGTAGGGAAGGCTGCACCGCCACGACCGCGTAATCCGGAATCAGTGACTGTTTTGACGATCTGTTCTTCGCTGAGTTTCAACGCATTCTTCAGACCGACATACCCTTCATGGGCAAGGTAGTCATCCAGCGACACCGGGTCAGTGATACCCACCCGTGCAAAGGTCAGGCGCTCCTGATTTTTTAGGTAGGCAATCTCGTCTGTCTTTCCAAGAGCCAGCGCGTGCGCTTTTCCTTCTGCAAACCCGGCATCAAAGAGTGATGCGACATCATCTTCATTCACCGGGCCGTAGGCGATACGGCCCGCAGCAGTCTCTACCTCCACCATGGGCTCAAGCCAGAACATGCCGCGCGATCCGTTGCGTACGAGTTGAATGGCGACGCCTC
Organism: Oxalobacteraceae bacterium; assembly: GCA_947487325.1. Taxonomy (GTDB): domain Bacteria; phylum Pseudomonadota; class Gammaproteobacteria; order Burkholderiales; family Burkholderiaceae_D; genus Pernthalerella. Next base: position 459 of record CANKWG010000191.1, read on the forward strand.
GCGCTTTCGCCTCGGCGACGATGGCGTTTGCCACCTCATTGGCGCCGAGTGCCACTGCAGTGGAATCACGCGGTACAAAAATCTTCACGCTCATGCTGCACTCCCTGCGCGCTGCATCAATTTGTCGAAGCGCGCTGGCGTCACGCGCGCGTGAACATCGTCGCCCACCATGATGGACGGGCCGCAAGCACAATGTCCGAGGCAATACACCGGCTCAAGCGTTACCGATCCGTCTTTGCTAGTTTCATGAAAATCGCAACCCAATGATTTGACCACGTGCTCGGCCAATTGATCCGCACCGACCGACTGACAGGCTTCCGCGCGGCAGACCTGAACCACGACTTTGCCTGCGGGCTTCTGGCGGAAGTGATGGTAGTAGCTGATGACGCCGTGGACTTCGGCGCGTGTGAGGTTGAGACGGTCAGCGACCAAGGGCACCGCATCAGAGGGTATGTAGCCGCAGCGCGCCTGAATTTCGTGCAGCACAGGCAGCAAGGCGCCATCAATGTCACCCGTCGCGTTGAACGCGGCCTGGACGTGGTCGGAAATCTGCGTGTCAGCCATGGGGCTCTCCAATTACAAATATGTCCCAAATGACATATTTGGCCGAGGTAATAAATTCCACATTCCTCTAGGGCTAGGCGGATGTTGCAGAGTGTGGAGCATTCTTGTCAATATGCTTGAATAAGCATATGAAGGATAGGCCCGCCATAAGGCTGGCTGGGCCGGACAAACCTCAGAAATCGCATCTCGAACCGTTGTGTATACGGCCGATCTGAGGCGCTCGCTGATCCGCTGGTTAGCTTTGAGCCGGGGCGCATAAAGCCGCGGGACGCGATTGACAGACATTGACGGGAACCTCTGTCCTCGGCAGGCCTCTGATCTAAAGCCTTGGGAAGTATGCAGGATCAGGAAGCAGGGTCAGGAAGCAGGGTCAGGAAGCGGTCTGCTCTTTTTTTGTTAGGCAAAAAGTCTGTTTGTTTGCTAAGGCCAACGGAGTTCACCATAGAGATCGCTATTCAAGAAGCGGATTCTTTGACGGAAATCATACAAGCAGCTCGCGAATCAGACCATAAGCAGGTGTATTTGCTGGTGTTGCGCATACATTCGTGACATATTGAATTCATGGCTATTGATTCAGAAAACGTTATTCACCTCAAAATTGCTCAACTTGAAGCTGATATCGCTTCCTTGCGTGACGGCTACATGATCGTCAACAAACGATACGCTCAAACGCTTGATTCGATGAAGCTGTTAACACAAAGCGCCTTGGAAGCTGCACTTCGTGCAGCCAACGCGGCTGAGAAGGCTGCACAAGCATCGAAAAACGCCGCCGCCGCTGCGGTGGCCTCGGCCAGTGCCAAGATAATCGACGCGACCCATGCCGCAACTGAAGCCGCTAGTCTGGCGGCGGTAGCTGCCGCCGAGGCCGCAGCAGCCGCCTCGGCCGCCGCCGCCGCGGCAGCTGCTGCGGCAGCCATTCAGGCAGAAGAATCCTCCAATCAGGCTTCGGCTCAAGCAGCGCGCGCAACGATGCGCGCGACCGAGGCTGCGGCCGAGGCAGCGCAAATGGCGCACATGGCTTCCGAGGCTGCAAAATCCATTAAGTAGTAGAGCGCGCTTCTTCATTCCAGGGCGTAGGTTTAGGTCGCTCGCGATACCCTTCGTGCCCGGCGGCTATGCAAGCTGTTTTTTGTTAATCCAACGAAAGTCAGTCATGCCGATCAATACAACCGATAAAGCTGTGGACTTCGAATACTGCGTCGATATGCAGACGTCATTTGATCAAAAAATGGCATCCCTGGAAGTTCAAGTCAATGCGCTTTATGAGCTCATGCCTTTCGGAGCGTATTCAGTCGCGGCTGATGGCACCTGTGTAAGCATCAATGAGCAGGCACTGCGTTGGATAGGATGTTCCAGAGAATCCATTGTGGGCAAAAAGCTGCCTGCTGAAAAAATAGCTGCGGCAAATTGGCGTAAATTAGTGCGATATGGGAATCAGCTTCGGTTTGCAGGTCTTGATGAAATCGAGCTTGAATTGACAAATGCCAATGCTCAGGTACGTTTGATTGGCTTGCACGTAAAAAATCTAGAGACTCTCGGGCGATTGGATCAGAAAAACCCAATCAATCGATTCGTTTTTTTTGATTTGACAGAGATAAAGCGTGCCCGAGAGCTTCAGCGAATTGCTGCGATAGCATTTGAATCACAAATGGGTATTTGTATTTTAGATAATCAGGGCCTTGTGCTGGAAACGAACAAAGCTTTTGGTCGAATCACGGGCTATCTCAGTGATGAACTCAGGGGAAAGTCTCTCGCACCTATGGTCTCTCTTGAAGAAAACGGAGAGTTAGAAACCACCATACGTACTGCGCTGACTTCCAAGGGACTATGGGAAGGAGAAATTCGCGAGCGAAGAAAAAATGGGCAGATGTTCATCGGATGGCTCAGCGTCTCCTCCATCTCCGATAGCGCTACTGCTGCTTCCTATTTCGTCGTCTGTCTATACGACATTACTGCCAATAAGGCCACTCAGGATGAAATCAGTCAACTGGCTTATTTTGATTCGCTGACGCAGCTGCCTAATCGTCGCAAGCTCCTCCGACCCCTAGCGCAAACTCTGACTGATTCACACCACGTGAACTTACCTGGCGCCTTGCTCTTTATCGATCTGGATAATTTTAAATCCATCAACGACACGCGTGGTCATGCATCGGGCGATTTGCTGTTGATCGAGGTAGGTAATCGCTTGCGTCATGCCGTGCGAGGCAGCGACATCGTTGCCAGACTGGGTGGTGATGAATTTGTTGTTCTGCTCAGCGCACTGGTGGCGGATCCTGTCGAAGCAACGCATCAGGCAACACTAGTGGGTAAAGAAATCCTTGCGCGCCTAGCCAAGCCTTACAAGCTGGATGGCTTCATCTTTAATTGCAGCGCAAGCATTGGTATCAGCCTGTTTAGTCATGCTGATCTGGAAGCAGATGTACTTCAACAAGCAGACATGGCCATGTATCAGGCCAAGCGCATGGGCAGAAATTCTTTGTGTATTTTTGATCCGGCGATGAAAGAGGCGATTTCGGCCCACAGTAATCTCGAACAGGAGCTCGGTCAGGCTACATGGCGCAATGAACTGGAATTATTTTTTCAACCGCAATGCGATTTCGATGGTCGCATTGTCTCGGCCGAGGCCTTGCTGCGCTGGCGGCATCCAACGCGCGGACTTATCGGCCCCAAAGATTTTATTTCCATTGCCGAGGAATCAGGACTCATTTTGCCGATAGGACTTTGGGTGCTCATTGAAGCGTGCCGGCAAATCCGGCTCTGGGATTCTGACGTCATCATGAAAGACATTCAGATTGCCATCAATGTCAGTGCCGTCCAATTCAAGCAGCCGGGGTTTGTTGATGAGGTCGTGCGCGTGATTGTTGAAAGCGGTATTGATCCAGTGCGGATCAAGTTCGAACTCACTGAGAGTATGATGCACAGCATCGACGACACGTGCGCAAAAATGGAAAAACTCAGGGAGTTAGGTGTGCAGTTTTCTTTGGATGATTTTGGTACAGGCTATTCATCACTGTCTACTTTGATTCAGTTACCGCTTGAGCAGCTAAAGATCGATCAATCTTTCGTATCCAAGATGCTATCCAAGCCGGGTGATCAGATCGTGGTCAAAACTATTATCGGTATGGCGCACAGCCTGGGACTTGAGGTCATCGCCGAAGGTCTGGAGACGGAAGACCAAAAAGATTTTCTGCATCTTCATGGCTGTTCTCTTTATCAGGGATATCTGTTTAGTCTTGCTCTGCCGGCG
>CANKWG010000192.1 GCA_947487325.1 Oxalobacteraceae bacterium
TATTCAACATTACATGACCGACATTGGCCGCGCCGCACGCAAAGCGTCACGCGCCATGGCCAAAGCGGATACTGCAGCTAAAAATCGTGCGCTGACGCTGATTGCTGCCGGCATACGGCGTGATGCCGCACTGCTCACTGCAGCCAATCAAAAAGATCTGGATGCAGCGCGCGCGGCAGGACTCGCACCTGCGATGATTGATCGCCTCTCGTTATCGGAAAAAGCCATCGCCACCATGGCCGAAGGTCTGGAGCAAATCGCTGCCCTGCCCGACCCTATCGGTGAAATCACCAACATGAAATATCGCCCGACGGGTATTCAGGTTGGCCAGATGCGCGTGCCGCTCGGCGTAATTGGCATCATCTACGAGGCGCGTCCGAATGTGACCGTCGATGCAGCAGGTCTGTGTATCAAGAGCGGTAACGCCACCATACTGCGCGGCGGCTCGGAAGCGATTCACTGCAATCAGGCACTCGCCAAGCTCGTCCGCGAAGGACTCGCCGGCGCCGGCCTGCCCGCCGAAGCCGTACAAATCATCGAAACCACGGATCGCGCTGCAGTGGGCGCTCTGATCACCATGCCGGAGTTTGTAGATGTCATCGTGCCGCGCGGCGGCAAAGGTCTGATCGAGCGACTGATGAAAGAATCCAAAGTCCCGATGATCAAACATCTCGACGGGATTTGTCATGTCTACATCGATGACAAAGCTGATATCGCCAAAGCCCTGCCCGTGGCCTTCAATGCCAAATGCCATCGCTACGGCACCTGCAACACCATGGAAACCCTGCTGATCGCACGCGCCATTGCACCAGCGGTTCTGCCCGAACTGGCCAAGCTCTATGAAGAAAAACAGGTCGAGCTGCGCTGCGATCCAGAAGCCATGGCGCTACTGGCTGGCTATCCCCATCTCAAGGCCGCTGTCGAAGAAGATTGGCACACTGAATATCTTGATGCCATCCTGTCCATCAAAATCGTAGCTAATGTTGATGAAGCGATTGATCACATCAACACGTATTCATCCCAACACACGGATTCGATCATCACTGAAGACTACAGCCGCGCCATGCGCTTCTTGCGTGAAGTCGATTCGGCATCCGTGATGGTGAATGCCTCCACACGCTTTGCCGATGGCTTTGAATACGGGCTGGGCGCAGAAATCGGCATCTCCAATGACAAACTCCACGCACGCGGCCCCGTCGGTCTGGAAGGCCTCACCTCGTTGAAGTATCTGGTGCTCGGTCACGGCGAAGTAAGGGTGTAAGTCATGTTGTGGATTAAGGCTCTTCATATCGTATTCATTTCCTCCTGGTTTGCTGGCCTGTTTTATTTGCCGCGTATTTTCGTCAATCTCGCGATGGAAACCGATACTGCAGCGACCGAGCGACTGATGCTAATGGCACAAAAGCTGTACCGCTTCATGACGATTCTGATGATTCCCGCACTCGCATTGGGTTTGATTCTGTGGCTGTACTACGGCATCGGTAAAGACAGCCTCTGGATGCATCTGAAAGTCGCTCTGGTATTCGTATTGATTGGCTATCACCATCTCTGCAAACGCCTGCTACGGCAGTTTGAACGCGGTGAAAATACGCGATCCCATGTCTGGTATCGCTGGTTCAATGAAATGCCGGTACTGGGAATGTTTGCTGTCGTGATTCTGGTCGTGGTCAAGCCATTTAACTAAGCCGTTTACCTAAGTCATTTCCCAAAACTGTTTGCATTGAAAAATTAAAAAGAAAGAAACTCCCATGAGCAAGACCGTCGAATACTTCATGGCCCCTGCTTCGCCCTGGGCTTACCTCGGACATCAGCGCTTTGTCGCCATCGCCAAGAAACACAACGCGAAAATTGAACTCAAACCCGCTGATATCGCCAAAGTCTTCGGCGCTACCGGTGGCATTCCCGTTGCACAGCGACCTATACAGCGGCAGGAATACCGTCTCGCAGAACTCACTCGCTGGAGCAAGCATTTGCAGATACCACTGAATCTGCATCCGAAATTTTTTCCTGTGTCAGGTGAGCTGTCATCGAAACTGATCATCGCTGCTCAGCAGAAATCTGACACAGATACAGCGCTGGCTCTGGCTTTTGCTATAGGTCGCGCCGTCTGGGCCGAAGATAAGAATATTGCCGATGGCGATACCCTCGCCGGCATTGCCGACAGCATCGGACTCAAAGGTGCAGATTTGCTGGCGCATGCGGCCAGCGACGCCGTTGCTGCCGACTATGCGCGTCATACTGAAGATGCACTCGCCGCGCATATTTTTGGTGTGCCCTGGTATCGCGTCGATGGCGAAGGCTACTGGGGTCAGGACCGACTGGATTTTGTGGAACGTGCACTGAAGGGCTGACGGGAGGTTTCTGCCTGTTTCGCATCCTGCGCCGGACTGTCAATCTGACGCTTTTAATGAAAACATGTATCGGTACGCATGCAAAGACGCTGGATCCCAGCCTGCGCTGGGATGACGGTGGAAATTTTACTGTGGCCTCAACAACTACCGTCATCCCGGCGCAGGCCGGGATCCAGCGTCTTTCGTAGATCATCCGCTGACATTAACAACGCAAGATAAGAAACCACGTAAGCGAACCAAACCGGACGACCATGGATCGCCCGGCTTAACGGATAAAAGGTATCCCATGAATCACTCCTATTTCTGCCCTTGCCCCCGCGGACTCGAAGCCGCACTTGCTGCCGAACTCAGCGAAATCGCCATCCAAAGTCGCACGCTAAAAGTACACAATCAAGTCCCCGGTGGTGTGCACTGCTCCGGACAATTATCGGACGCGATGCGCATCAATCTGCATTCACGCATCGCCTCGCGGGTATTGCTGCGTATCGGACACACCGGCTACACCAACGAAAATGACATCTACGATCTGGCGCTGGCATCGACGTGGGAAAACTGGTTTGGCGTCAATCACACGATTCGTGTGGATGTCACTGCCATCAAATCGCCGCTGAAAAGTCTGGAATTCATCACCCTGAAAATCAAAGATGCGATCTGCGACCGTTTTCGTGATCGCGAAAGTGAGCGACCCTCGGTAGATACCCGCACACCTGACATGCGGATTTCCGGTTTTCTGGATGCTCGCACCGTCACGCTGTATCTCGATACCTCCGGCGAGCCATTATTCAAACGCGGCTGGCGCCTAGAAACAGGCGACGCGCCTTTGCGCGAAAATCTGGCCGCCGGTTTGCTGCGAGTAGCTGGCTGGACGCCGGGCACACCGCTCTTGGATCCGATGTGCGGCTCGGGCACTTTATTGATCGAAGCGGCACAAATGCTGGCCGGCATACCACCGGGTATCAACCGTTCCTTCGCATTCGAAAAATTTCACAATTTTGAAGCCACTGAGTGGCAAGCGATACGCGAAGCCCTACCTGCGCCAAACGTGCCAACCACCCCCACCATTTTCGGCAGCGACATTTCCGGCGACATGCTGGTCATGGCACGCCATAATCTGGAACGCGCAGGTATTCCTTTCGACATTCCGCTCAAACAGATCGAAGCACAAGAAGTCAAACCACCGACCGACACACCAGGCCTGCTGATCGCCAACCCACCCTATGGTGAACGAATCGACGTACGTGGTGATAGCACACAAGAACCTGATGCCATGGCAATCGCGTTTTTCAGTGCTTTTGGTAGCGTGCTAAAAAATCGCTTTGCCGGCTGGACCGTTTGCCTCTTTACTGCCGATCTGACGCTGCCCCGTATGCTGCGTTTGAAAGAATCAAAAAAAACGCCGTTTTTCAACGGCGCTATTGAGTGCAGATTATTCAGGTTTGAGATGGTGGCGGGGTCGAACAGAAAAAATCCATCAGCCCCCTGAACACGATCCTTCAATCTTCAATCGATCTTGTCAAATTTACCCGGTACCGTTAGGTTCCACCCTTCCGCATTAATTCGGATTGCTGAAGTCTGCATATCACGATCACGCGAAAAATACAGGTCCATACTCAAAGTCAGCCTAGCATCAGGGTCAATAGACACAAACCGGCCATCCTTTGTTTTGATCTCTTTAATAGGATCCGGCTTCATTTCATAAAAAATCTGAACATCCACCCCGCCATCAACACGCTTTTTAAAGCGGTATCGGATCTGAACATCTCCTTTGGGAATAATTTCCGCACCATCATCAAGCTTAAAGGGCGACGGCAATCCAGGCAGCATACCCAGCCCGACTTTGCCCATGAAACCAAACCCATGTTGCGAGGCAAAGTGCGAGATGTAGCGCGATCGGGTAAACACTTCTGCCTGCTC
>CANKWG010000193.1 GCA_947487325.1 Oxalobacteraceae bacterium
TGACCAAACTGGATGATGGGATCAGAATCGACCTCGTGTTCTGATAGGGTGGCTTGGCTATAGTCGCGGCGAAGATCAGCGATGGACATGGTATTGAGCGTGTGGGTTGAGGAGGTAAACAAACAAAAATTATCTATGAAACCGAACTAAAGCGTTTGAATGCCTTGCGAGCTGCTAGCGGTATGCCGCATGCAATGATTGCAGCCAGCCCCCAGAATACGGCAAATTGTCCCAATGCTGTGCCGGCCGCGCCAAAGGCGATCGGCAGCATGACAGCGCTGGCATTACCGATGGTGGCGCGTATGCCAATCGCTTCCGCGCCCCGACCAGCGGGTGCATTGTGATGCAGCAGAGCCAGTACATTAGGCTGACCGGTTCCCAGCGCAAGTCCCAGACCAGCGGCGACAAGTGCCATCGTGAGGGGTAGCTGCATGAATGGGAACAGGAAGTAACACGCTGTGGCGGCCGTCAGCGTTCCAGTCAGAATTTGCCATTCCTTGAAATGCTGGACGATAAGCGGCATGGCCAAGCGCACGACAAACGTCGCCGCTGAGAATGTGGCCAGAATCATGCCGATGGTCGAAGCGGAAAAGCCCAGCTGGGAGCCGCGAATCGGCGTGACAAACGTAAACAGATCCCAGGCAGCAGCCAGCAGAATGCCAACGATATAGATACGTCGCATTTCAGGATCGAGCAGCATTTGAAAAGCACTGCCTTTGCGGGGATTTGCAGTTGCATTATGTAGCGGCAGATCGCGCAGGGCGCCGCTTGCAGCAAAGATGAACGCGGTCAGCGCAAATGCGCCGCAAATCAGATAGGCGACCGAGTAGTGCGCGTGATCAATCGCAAAACCCGCAATCAGCGGACCCGTAAAGGCCGAGACGGAAAACCCCAATGACAGACGGCTAAAGTTGGCTGCCCGCTCATCCGGCGCCGACAGTGTACCTACCGCATGCTGAGTGCCGATGAAGATCGCCATGAAGCCGGTACCGATCAGCACGACGGCGATATACAAAATTCCCAGTCCCTCTACCGTCGCGGCTAGCGTCACACCCATCGAAGCCAGTGCGCAGCCTGCCATTAGCGGACGACGAACGCCGATGCGATCAATCACGCGCCCCATGGGCACGGCGAGGAACATAGGAACGAAGGCAAACAGCGCAATCAATGTCCCGACAGTGAACTCGGAAGCATGTAGCGAGAGGGCATACAGCGCTGTGGTCACGCGTGCAGCGGCCAGCGCCACGTGGGCGGTGACGGCGACACCAATGAGCATCAGCAGGGGAGAAAGACGACGCACAGATTCACAGAGTCAATGGAAGGGGCTCTAGTTTAAGTGAGTGCCGGGCCTGCTGTCCGTTAAAATGCGGACATGGCCAGTATTCTTCCTCTTTCTGCTTCAAATACCGCCGATATTGATTTCGAGCGGCGCTTCGGCGGCATTGCGCGTTTGTACGGCGATGCCGCGCTGGCCGCATTCCGCAACGCGCATGTCTGCGTGATCGGCGTGGGCGGCGTAGGTTCTTGGGCGGTGGAGGCTTTAGCGCGCAGCGCAGTCGGGCAGATCACGCTGATTGATCTGGACCATCTCGCGGAATCGAATGTGAATCGCCAGATTCATGCCCTTACTGATACCTTGGGCAAAGCCAAGGTCGGCGCGCTCGCCGAGCGTATTGCTCAGATCAATCCATTTTGTCGTGTGACCGAGATCGAAGATTTTGTCACCGAAGAGAATCTCGCTAATCTGATTGTGCCGGGTCGTTTTGATTATGTGATTGATGCGATCGATAATGCGCGCGCAAAGACGGCCTTGGTGGTGCACTGTCGTGCGCATCAGATACCCTTGGTCATGATAGGCAGTGCAGGCGGGCAGATTGATCCTACACGTATCGCGATTGTGGATTTGTCCCGTACCGAACAAGAGCCTCTGCTGGCGCGGGTGCGCAAGCGCTTGCGTGCACATCACGGCTTCCCACGCGGTACAAAAAATAAATTTGGTGTTGATGCCGTGTATTCCACGGAGCCGCTGCGTCATCCTGAATTGTGTGTGACGGATGAGGATGCGCCCGGCATTACTGGGCTCAATTGTGCCGGCTATGGCTCGGCAGTTGTGGTGACTGCGAGCTTTGGTTTTGTCGCTGCAGGATTTGTATTGCGCAAGTTGGCTGAGAAAGTTGGCTAAGAAAGCAGCCTGACATTTATCCTGCAAGCTTTTCCCACCGCGCCACATGGGACGTACGGCAGAGTTTAGAGCGCGGTCCGACGTAATCTCAGCGCATTGGCAATCACCGATACCGAAGACAGGCTCATCGCCGCACTGGCAATCATGGGAGAAAGCAGTAGGCCAAGCCAAGGGTACAAGACACCTGCAGCAATCGGCACGCCCACAAAGTTGTAAACGAAGGCAAAGAAAAGATTCTGCCGAATATTGCGCATCGTCGCGCGTGACAATTGCCTTGCTTTGACGATGCCACGCAAATCCCCTTTGACTAGCACGATGCGTGCGCTGTTCATCGCGATGTCGGTGCCGGTACCCATGGCAATACCCACGCTAGCCTCCGCCAGCGCCGGCGCATCGTTGATGCCATCACCGGCCATCGCAACGATCTTTCCTTGCTGCTGCAGTGTCTGCACATGACGGTACTTGTCTTCAGGTAGAACTTCGGCGTGTACGGTATCGATTCCAAGTTCTGCAGCCACCGCGCGTGCGGTCGTTGCATTGTCACCCGTCAGCATCACGATCTTCACACCTTCTGCGTGGAGCTGGCGTATGGCTTCGCGCGTTTCAGGCTTGATCGTGTCGGCAACGCTGATCAAGCCAGCAAATTTTTTCTCCACTGCGACGAACATTACCGTATGTCCCATTGCACGTAACTCATCAGCTTTTCCTGCGAGTGGCGTGATATCGATGCCAACTTCCTTCATCAGCAGTGTATTGCCGAGCAAGACCGCATTGCCATCGATGTTGCCACGCACACCTTTACCGGTGATGGCGCTGAAGCCGGTGACAGGTAAGAGCGGCAGGCTCTGTGCTTTTAGATGCGCAAGGATGGCGTGCGCTAGCGGATGTTCGCTCATCTTCTCCAGCGCCGCTGCGAGCACCAGTACATCAGCACGCGCGAAACCCTCATTGGCGACGATTTGCTGCACATTTGGTACGCCTTCGGTGAGCGTTCCCGTCTTGTCTACAATCAGCGTATCGATTTTTTCCATCAGCTCTAGCGCTTCGGCATCCTTGATCAGCACACCTTCACGCGCACCGCGACCGATACCGACCATGACCGATATCGGCGTCGCCAGCCCCAGCGCGCAGGGACAGGCAATGATCAGTACCGACACCGCTGCCACCAGTCCATTCGCTAGTCCCGGTGCAGGGCCCGCTATCGCCCACACGATGAAAGACAGCACCGCAGCGGCGATGACGGCGGGCACAAACCATCCCGATACGCGATCCGCCAGCTTTTGTATGGGTGCGCGCGAGCGGCCTGCTTGATTCACCAATTGCACAATTTGCGAGAGCAAGGTATCCGCACCGATTTTTTCAGCACGCATCACGACAGTGCCCAGCTGATTGACCGAGCCAGCGATGGTTTTGCTGCCGATGAGTTTCTGAACAGGCATAGCTTCACCCGTCAGCATGGACTCATCCACCGTTGACTCGCCCTCGGTGACCACGCCGTCGACAGGTATGTTGCTGCCGGGACGAACGCGCAGCAGATCACCGATCTGTATCTGATCCAGCGACACTTCGCGCTCACTACCATCGGCGGTAATTTTTACGGCCGTCATCGGTGCCAGCGCAAGCAGAGATTTCACGGCCTCATTCGTTCGGAATCGGGCGCGTAATTCCAGCACCTGTCCCAGCAACACTAGCGATACGATGACGGCTGCCGCTTCGAAATACAGCGGTGCCATGCCATGCATTCGGAATGCATCGGGCAGCACCTGAGGAAAGAGCAGTCCGATCGCACTAAACAGCCACGCCGTCATGACGCCCATGGCGATCAGACTGAACATGTTCAGATGGCCGCTCTTGAATGAGCGTGCGCCGCGCTCGAGAAATGGCCAGCCGAACCAGAACACGACGGGTGTGGCGAGTAGCGCCTGCAGCCATGCATGCACCGTGTGACCTAGCAGCGCCGCGCTATCGATACC
>CANKWG010000194.1 GCA_947487325.1 Oxalobacteraceae bacterium
GCCAGAGGGGTATCAGGCTTTGCGTCACATCGGTATGTATGCGTATCGCCAGGACTTTCTACAACGATATCCAATCTTGCCGCCAGCCCCGTTGGAGCAGATCGAGGCACTTGAGCAGTTACGTGTGCTCTGGCACGGGTATCGAATTGCCGTCCATGTGACGGCTGAGGCGCCTCCCGGTGGCGTCGATACCCCTGAGGATTTGGCGCGGGTGAGAGCCTATTTCGCCGCTTGAGCTGGCGCAACGGCGCCCTCAGATTGTCGGGCTGCCATCATTCTGTGGTAAGTTTCGGGCAAGCCAGTTAGGAGACAATCTCGCTGTGCACTGCAGCGACGCGGGTCAATGCGGCTGAAGTAATAAAAAAGTATAAGGAAATGAAATGCGTCTCATCCTTTTGGGAGCGCCAGGTGCCGGAAAAGGCACGCAGGCGGGCTACATCAAAGAACAATTTAATATTCCGCAGATCTCGACGGGTGACATGTTGCGCGCGGCTGTCAAGGAAGGCACCGAGCTTGGACTGGCTGCAAAAAAAGTTATGGATTCAGGTGGACTGGTGTCAGACGACATCATTATCGGTTTGGTCAAAGACCGGCTCAAGCAGAATGATTGCGCAAACGGCTATCTGTTTGACGGCTTCCCGCGTACGATTCCGCAAGCGGATGCGATGAAGGATGCAGGTGTGGCTATTGACTGCGTGCTTGAAATTGATGTGCCGGATGAGGCCATCATTGAACGCATGAGTGGTCGTCGCGTGCATCCGGCATCCGGGCGTACTTATCATGTGAAATTCAATCCCCCGAAAGTCGAAGGCAAGGATGATGCAACGGGTGAAGCTTTGATTCAGCGCGATGATGATCGCGAGGAAACCGTGAGAAAGCGTTTGGCGGTATATCACGAACAAACCAAACTGCTGGTGGGTTATTACAATGAATGGGCAAAATCTAGTCAGCCCGGTGCGCCTCTCTACCGAAAGATTTCTGGTATTGGGCCAGTTGAAGAAATTCGTGATCGCGCTTTTGCGGCACTGGCAGAGTAAACCCAGCATCATTCAAAGCGGACTTCAAGTCCGCTTTTTTCTTGGGTGAAAAAGTCTATCGTATGTTGTAGGTAGGGGCATCTAAGTTAAGTTGCGCAAGAAACAGAGCTTGATGCGGGCTGAGCGAGAAGTTTGTAGCAAGAAGCGGTACTCGTCGGGACAGGCGGGGCAGTGATGAAGTTATAAAAATTGTCGTGAACTTTTGGAGGAGACATATGGCATCAAATGGCTTGTGGTTCGCTGTTGCTTGCGGCGTTATCGCCGTGATCTACGGCCTCATTTCTCGAAGCTGGATCCTTGGCAAGGACCCCGGCAATCCCCGAATGCAGGAGATCGCTGCTGCGATCCAGGCGGGCGCGGCGGCCTATCTGGCGCGTCAGTACCGAACGATCGCGATAGTCGGCGTCGTACTGACGATACTGATCGGTGCTTTCCTCGGCGTCACGACTGCGATCGGCTTCGTCGTTGGTGCGGTGCTCTCCGGCGCTTGCGGTTTCATCGGGATGAATATCTCGGTGCGCGCAAATGTCCGCACGGCGCAGGCAGCGACCGAAGGTATCGGACCTGCACTCGATGTCGCGTTTCGCGGCGGTGCCATTACCGGCATGCTGGTGGTGGGTCTGGGCTTGCTCGGTGTGTCGCTGTTCTATTACTTCATCGGTGGCCTCGAACATCCGGATTCGGCAACGCTCAAGCCTTTGCTGGGTCTTGCGTTCGGCTCTTCACTGATCTCGATCTTCGCGCGTCTCGGTGGTGGCATATTCACCAAGGGCGCTGACGTTGGCGCAGATCTGGTGGGCAAGGTAGAAGCCGGTATTCCTGAAGATGATCCCCGTAACCCTGCGGTGATTGCCGATAACGTTGGTGACAACGTTGGTGATTGCGCCGGCATGGCGGCAGACTTGTTTGAAACCTATGCAGTGACGCTGATTGCCACTATGGCACTCGGTGCACTGATGGTGACTTCGGCTCCAGGCGCTGCCGTGATTTATCCGCTGATTCTTGGTGGCGTATCGATCATTGCATCGATCATTGGCGTGATGTTTGTCAAAGCTAAGCCCGGCATGAAGAACGTTATGCCAGCGCTGTATCGAGGACTGATCGTCTCAGGTGTCATCTCGTTGATCGCGTTTTACTTCGTAACGAACATGGTTTTTCCGGAAGCCATTACGATGTCTGACGGGCAGATGGTGACGCCGATGGGATTGTTCGGCTCTTGTGTGGTCGGTCTTGTGCTGACGGCAGCCATGGTGTGGATCACCGAGTACTACACAGGTACCGACTTCGCGCCGGTCAAACATATCGCTGAAGCTTCCACCACGGGTCATGCGACCAACATCATTGCCGGTATCGGTATTTCGATGAAGTCGACGGCATGGCCAGTATTGTGCGTGTGTGCCGGTATTCTGGTTTCTTATGCACTTGCCGGTCTGTTTGGTATTGCTGTGGCTGCCACTGCTATGTTGTCGATGGCAGGCATCATCGTTGCACTGGATGCCTATGGTCCAATCACGGATAACGCAGGTGGTATCGCTGAAATGGCCAATTTGCCTGACAGCGTTCGCGATATTACCGATCCGCTGGATGCGGTGGGTAACACCACCAAGGCGGTGACCAAGGGCTATGCGATTGGTTCGGCAGGTCTGGCTGCGCTGGTGTTGTTTGCAGATTACACGCACGCCTTGCATGAGCGCGGTATCGAAATCAATTTCGATTTATCTGATCCGATGGTCATCGTGGGTCTCTTCATCGGCGGACTGATTCCTTATCTGTTCGGTGCTATGGCGATGGAAGCGGTAGGTCGTGCGGCCGGTTCGGTGGTGGAAGAGGTGCGTCGTCAATTCCGCGAGATTCCGGGCATCATGGAAGGTACTGGCAAGCCTGAGTATGGTCGCGCTGTGGACATGCTTACCGCTTCTGCAATCAAAGAGATGATGATTCCATCGCTGTTACCGGTGGTGGTACCGATTGTGGTTGGTGTGGTACTCGGACCCAAGGCGCTTGGTGGTTTGCTCATGGGTACGATCGTCACGGGTCTGTTCGTCGCGATTTCCATGTGTACCGGCGGCGGTGCCTGGGACAATGCGAAGAAATACATCGAGGATGGTCATCATGGCGGCAAGGGCAGTGAAGCGCACAAGGCAGCTGTGACTGGCGACACCGTCGGTGATCCGTACAAGGACACGGCAGGTCCTGCGGTCAATCCGCTGATCAAGATCATCAACATTGTTGCGTTGCTGATCGTGCCATTGTTGGCCGCTAAAGGTCTGATCGGTTGAGGCTGTTTTTGTAATGTGAAAAAGGCAGCTTCGGCTGCCTTTTTCTATGGGCAGGTATCATTACGCTTATCCGTATTCATTTTTTACATGCCCTTTTTGGAGAAATCATGGAAATCAAAAATAACGTTTTCATCATCACCGGCGGTGCGTCAGGATTGGGCGCAGCAACGGCGCGCATGATCGTCGATAACGGCGGCAAGGTCGTGCTCGCGGATGTGCAGGTGGAGGCAGGCGAGAAGCTGGCCGCCGAACTCAAAGGTAAATTCCTCAAATGTGATGTGACCTCCGAGGCGGATGGCATGGCCGTCGTGGCCGCAGCCGAGGCTATGGGACAGTTGGTTGGTCTGATCAACTGTGCGGGTGTGGCACCTGCGGTCAAGACCGTAGGCAAAGACGGTGCGCATCCGCTGGAAGTGTTTCAGCGCGTGGTGAATATCAATCTGGTGGGTACGTTCAACATGTCTCGCCTCGCGGCACTGGCGATGAGTAATCATGAACCCAATCCGGCAGGCGAGCGCGGCGTGATCATCAACACGGCTTCGGTGGCGGCCTATGACGGTCAGATCGGGCAGGCGGCGTATGGCTCATCCAAGGCGGGCGTTGTTGGACTGACTTTGCCAATGGCGCGCGATTTGTCGCGCAATGGGGTGCGAGTGATGACGATTGCGCCGGGTATTTTCGAGACGCCCATGCTACTGGGTATGCCGCAGGAAGTTCAGGATGCACTGGGTCGCATGGTGCCCTTCCCTCCGCGTCTGGGCCAACCGG
>CANKWG010000195.1 GCA_947487325.1 Oxalobacteraceae bacterium
CGGTGTCTCCACCTTGGCCGTGGTCGCCCGCCATCCGGATCGCTACCGTATTCACGCCCTGACCGCGCATACGCGTGTAGCGGAACTCGCTGTGCAATGCGAGCAATTTCGTCCGGCTTATGCGGTGGTGGCTACGGCTGCCGCGGCTGAAGAACTTTCTGCGCTGCTCAAAAACACAGGTCTGTCTACCGAAGTGGTCTACGGCGAACAAGCTTTGTGTGATGTCTCCAGTGCTGCCGAGTGCACGACAGTGATGGCTGCGATTGTCGGTGCAGCGGGGCTGCGGCCCACGCTGGCAGCGGCCCGGGCCGGCAAGAAGGTATTGTTGGCTAACAAAGAGGCGCTGGTGATGTCAGGTGCCTTGTTCATGGATGCTGTCGCTACCAGTGGTGCGACGCTGTTGCCGATCGATAGTGAACACAACGCGATTTTTCAGTGTCTGCCTTTGGGATATCAGCGCACGCCGCAGGCGCATGGCATACGCAAGATTTTGCTTACTGCCTCTGGTGGGCCCTTCCTTGATCGTGATGTCAATACGCTCGATGAAGTCACACCCGAGCAGGCGGTCGCCCATCCGAACTGGAGCATGGGGCGTAAAATTTCGGTGGACTCGGCGACCATGATGAATAAAGGTCTGGAAGTGATTGAGGCGCATTGGTTGTTTGGCGCCCAAGCTGATCAGATTGAGGTCGTGATTCATCCGCAAAGCGTGATTCATTCGATGGTCTCCTATGCCGATGGCTCGGTGCTGGCGCAGCTGGGTAATCCGGATATGCGCACGCCGATTGCGCATGCATTGGCTTACCCAGATCGTATCGATTCGGGTGTTGATCCCATCGATCTGGCGCGTATTGCACAACTGAATTTCCGTGAACCCGACTATCTGCGTTTCCCTTGCCTGAAGCTGGCCTTCGATGCGCTTCACGCGGGTGGTAGTGCTCCCGCAATCTTGAATGCGGCGAATGAAATTGCCGTCGAGGCCTTCCTCGATCGCAGAATTGGTTTCCGAAAAATTCCGCAAGTCATTGAGCAGGTGCTGAACCGATTGCCCAGCGCGCCTGTCGACGATCTGGACAGTCTGCTGCTGCAAGACCAGCTTGCGCGTTCAATGGCGCAGGAATTGCTGGTCTGATTTTCCTACCGGAGTGGTGAGATGGATTTTTTGATAAAGGTACTAGCTTTTATCGTCGTCATTGGCGTGCTGGTGATCATTCACGAGCTGGGTCACTATTTAGTCGCCCGATGGTGTGGTGTGAAGGTACTGCGATTTTCAGTGGGCTTGGGCAAAGTAGTCTGGTCACGCCGGTTCGGACCGGATCAGACCGAATGGGCGATATCACTTGTGCCGCTCGGCGGCTACGTCAAAATGCTCGACGCACGCGAGAGCGATGTGGGCGAGATGAGTGAAGCCGATTCAGCGCGTGAATTTACCCGGCAGTCGGTATGGAAGCGCATCGCTATTGTCGCCGCGGGGCCATTAGCGAATTTTCTGCTGGCGATTGTGCTGTTCGCTGGGCTCTACATCTACGGCATCCCTGAGCCAGTATCGCAAGTGCGTGTGGCGCAGGGAGGGCTAGCCGAGATTGCCGGCATGAAGTCGGGCGATACGGTGACCGCAGTCAATGGCGAACCGGTCAGCGCCTGGTCAGAAATGCGATGGAAGCTGCTGCAATCGGCGATTGCCGGTCAGTCGGCGCGTATCGAACTGGTTCGCGTGGATGCGCGGGGTGATCGCGTCAGCAGCGAAGTCATATTGTCGTTGGGTAGTATCGCAGCCGATGATCTTGACAGCCATTTGCTCGATCGTCTGGGTTTGGATCTCGCGCGTCCGCCCGCAATTCTGGGGCAGATTATGGCAGGCGGGCCCGCCGAGCGTGCCGGATTGCAGCCGGGTGATCGGATCCTGCGTATTGATGGTGAACCGGTAGCCGATGGCGTTGCATTTGTCGAGCGCTTGCAATCTGCGCCCGGCAGAATGCTTGAGCTCGAGGGATTGCGGTCCGGGCAGCCTTTTTCGGTCTCAGTGACGCCCCAGTCCGAGCGCATGGGCGAGCGCATCGTTGGACGCATCCGAGCGCAGGTGGACATGTCCGCGGCAACGACCATTGTCAAGGCAAATCTGCCTGAGGCGATCAATCGAGCGACCCGCAAGACCTGGGACACCAGCGTGATGACGGTCACCATGCTTGGCAAGATGTTAATCGGTGAGGCGTCCCTTAAAAACATCACAGGGCCGATTACGATTGCCGATTATGCCGGCCAGACCGCACGCGTTGGTCTAATCAGTTTTCTGTCGTTCATGGCCTTTATCAGCATCAGTCTGGGCGTCATGAATCTACTGCCAATTCCCGTTCTGGATGGGGGGCATTTGTTGTATTATTCGCTGGAACTTTTTTCCGGCCGTCCAGTATCTGAACGAGTTGGTGCCTTGGCCCAAAGGGCAGGTATCGGACTACTTGCTGTATTGATGGCAGTGGCAATGTTTAATGATATTGCCCGCCTGATCTGGTGACGCCGGCAATTCCTGTCGAACATCGGCAGATAATTCTCGAAGCTGGTTTTTTTGATGACATTTCATTCCAAGCGTAACCCGCTGCCGTTTGTGCCCAGACTGATCGCCGCTGCTGCATTTTCATTGTGTGCAGGGCAGGCGCTGGCGCTCGATCCATTTACGGTCACTGATATTCGTGTCGAAGGCATTCAGCGTACCGAAGCCGGCACGGTATTCAGCTATTTGCCCGTACGCGTGGGTGACACCTTCAATGATGAAAAAGCGGCGGCGGCCATCAAGGCCTTGTATGCCACTGGTTTTTTCAAAGACGTTCGTATCGAAGCTGACGGTAGCGTGCTCGTGGTCCTGCTGGAAGAACGGCCGGCGATTGCGAGTGTCGAATTCACCGGTACCAAGGAATTCGACAAGGTACAGTTGATCAAGTCACTTAAGGAATTGGGATTGGGTGAATCCCGAATTCTTGATAGATCGCTGGTCGATCGTGCTGAGCAAGAACTCAAGCGTCAGTATCTGACGCGTGGCCTGTACGGCGTTAAGATCACCACCACAGTCACTCCAATAGAGCGTAATCGCGTGAACGTCACCTTTGCCGTAGACGAGGGTGAGGTTGCGAGGATCAAGCAAATCAATATCGTTGGCAACAAGGCTTTTTCCGAAAAAGAGTTGCGAGATCAGATCAAGCTCTCGACCTCTGGGTGGTTTACCTGGTACAGCAAGGCGGATCAGTATTCCAAGCAGAAGCTGGCAGGTGATATCGAAACTCTGCGGTCCTTCTATCTGAACCGTGGCTACTTGGAGATGCAGGTCGATTCCACGCAGGTATCGATCACGCCTGACAAAAAAGATATCTACATCACAGTCAATGTTAATGAGGGTGCAAAATTCACCATCGCTGACATCAAACTCGAAGGCGAGATGCTGGGTCGTGAGAAGGAATTTGAATCGCTGATCAGTCTCAAGCCGGGCGATGCCTACTCTGGCGAAAAAATGACCGAAAGTACGCGCAAGATTTCCGAGCGTATGGGCGTCTTTGGTTATGCGTTTGCGAATGTTAATGCTAGTCCGCAAATCAATCGCGAAAAAAATGAAGTCAGTTTCACAGTGTTTGTTGATCCCGGTAAGCGTGTTTACGTGCGACGAATCAGTATTGGTGGTAACGACCGTACCCGCGACGAAGTCATTCGCCGGGAATTCAGGCAGTTCGAAAGTTCATGGTACGACGGCGATAAAATTCGCCTCTCGAAAGATCGTATTGGACGTCTTGGGTTCTTTACTGATACGAAAGTTGATACGGTTGACATACCCGGCACACCCGATCAGGTGGACCTGAATGTGAACGTCGTCGAGAAGCCGACCGGTAGTGTGATGGTGGGTGCTGGTTTTTCCAGTAGCGAGAGAGTTACTTTGTCTGGCTCGATCAATCAAGCCAACGCTTTCGGTAGTGGTAACAACATCGGTATCAACGTCAATACCAGCCGGATTTTTCGCACGATCTCTCTGTCGCACACCAATCCTTACTTTACCGATGATGGCGTAAGTCGCACCGTGGGAGTGTTTTTGCGTA
>CANKWG010000196.1 GCA_947487325.1 Oxalobacteraceae bacterium
TGCGCTCCTTCAAGGAGCGCACCATCATGTCCGACAGTGGCGCAGTTAGGTAGTGCCACAGCGTACGCTGCCCCGTCGTGACGAGTACATCCGCTGGCATGCCAGGCATGAGTTCAAGCTTGAGCTTGGCGAGATCGACTATCCCTTTTTCTGCGACCCGTATGCGGGCCAGGTAGTACGGTTGCTGTGAACCATTGACCTCATCGACCAACCGATCGGCAGACAACGCGAACAGTTGTCCCTCGACCTTTGGCATATCTCGCTGACGAAAAGCGCTGAAACGCACTTCGGCCATCTGCCCAACACGTACCTGATCCACATCTTGGGGAGATAGCCGAGCTTCGACGATAAGACTTTGCTCGACTGGCACGATGTCGAGCAAGTGCGCACCAGGACGGACCACCTCGCCGGGCGCATGTACTGAGAGCGCGAGCACTTTTCCATTTTCGGGGGCAGTAATGACGGCGCGCTGCACCGCATCCTCCAGTCCGCGCAAAAGCTCGCGTAGCGAGAAAATTTCTGTCTGCACTTCGGCCAGTTCTTTGGCCACCTCACGCTGAAGATCTTTTTCCAGCTGCAGCATTTTTATCTGTAGGCCGCTGATCTCGGCTTCGTTAGAAGCGATGTCGTTGACCAGTGCTGCGCGCTGCCCATCATTGAGCGCAACGCTGCGTTCCATCTCTCGCACGCGCTGGCGCTCCAGATACCCTTCGTTGGCGAGTACCTCAAAATCCTTACGCTCTTTTTCGAAGGACGAGAGCAGACGCTCGCGCATCAACCGCTGTTCGACTAGGCTGGCGCCCTTTTCTCTTAGCTGCGCGACCTGACGCTCTTGCAGCATCATTTCACCTTGCTGCGCCAAACGCCGCGCACGAAAAGTCTGATCTTGTACGAGCATAGCCTCGCGGGCACGCGGATCACGGATCAACGCCATCAATGGTGCAGGATAAAAGACCCGAGATAACCCATCCCGTTGTGCGATCAATCGCGCCTCGCGCGCCATCGCCCCGAGTAACTGCCCGCGTGCTTGCTCGAGCTGAGCACGCGCCTGAACGTCCTCAAGAGCAATCAATATCTCGCCCTTTTTAACCTGCTGTCCATCACGTACTCGTACTTCACGCACGATGCCGCCCTCCAGATGGCCAACGGCCTTGCGATAGTTCTCAACGACGACAACACCTGCCCCAATAGCGGCGCTCGTCAGGGGTGCGAGCGCCGTCCAAATACCAACGCCAGCAAAGAGCACGAACAACACGACCAGCCCCACTATCTTTAGCCAGCGCTCCTGACGTCCGTGCTGCAGGCCACGCGTCGATTCACCAACAGATGAGCGCGCCTTGGCGCGAAGAACATTCGACTTTTCTGGTGCATTCATGCGGCAACTTTCCGAGCCTTGCTGACATTTGGCGCAGGCTGACTGAGGGCAGCGGCCACTTCGTTAGGTCGACCGTAGCACGCCAACTTGCCATCAATGAGGAGCAGAACCCTATCCAGCTGTTCAAGTACCCGACTGCGGTGGGTAACGATGATCACGGTCGCACCAGTGCTGCGCAATGCAGCAAGTGCCCTGTCAAGCGCTGCACTGCCAGCTTCATCGAGATTGGAATTAGGTTCATCCAGAACCACGACGGCCGGGTCGCCATAGACCGCGCGTGCCAGCGCAACGCGTTGACGCTGTCCGGCTGACATCGTGCGATTGCCATCAAGACGAGTGTCGTAACCCTCGGGCAGCCCGAGAATCATTTCGTGAACACCGGCAAGCAGAGCGGCGCGCACTACCGCTTCGGCGTTGACCTCACCAAAACGTGCGATGTTCTCGGCCAGCGTACCGTCCAGAAGTTCGACATCCTGTGGCAGATATCCCATTGCATCACCCAACGCACTGCATTCGTATTGGGTCAGTTCCGCACCATCGAGACGAAGCGCGCCGGCCGTGGGCGGGTACAAACCTAGCAAGGTACGCACAAGCGTGGATTTACCGGCGGCGCTGGGTCCGATGATGCCGACCTGAGTTCCAGCGGGAATGTGCAGGGAAAGATCCTTGATGATCGGCGCGGTCGCACCGGCGGGCGTGACGACTATTTTCTCCAGCTGATACTCACCACGAATTTGCGGTAGCGCCATACGCTCAGCACGGGGCGCGTAAGTGCCCAGCAACTCGCGTAACCGGCGATAAGCATCGCGGGCGGTGTCGAGGCTGCGCCAGCTGCCAATCAACTGATCGATCGGTGCCAGAGCGCGTCCCAGCAAAATAGAGCCTGCGATGATCATACCGGGAGAGATTTCACGTCGTAAAGCCAGATAAGCGCCCAACCCCAGAATCAGCGATTGCGACGTCAGGCGGTAAGTTTTCGAGATCGCACTGATCATGCCTGCGCGCGCGCTGGCATCATGCTGGGCATCCAACGCATGAACGCGCTCGCTTTGCCAGCGCTGACGCAGACGAGGCAACATACCCATCGCCGTGATGACTTCGGCGTGACGAAGGTGTAAGGTCGTCTGCTGATTTGCCGCCCGACCGGCGTGATTAGATTCCTGCAACAGGTGCCGGGTAGCTAGCTCATTCCAAAGCGTCAAAATGGCCAGCACCACAATTGAGGCTACGGCGGCCACACCCATCCACCAGTGAAAAAGAAACATCAGACCAACATACAGCGGCACCCAGGGCACATCCAACAGCGCGAACAAACCAACACCGGTGACGAACTGACGCACGCGATCAATGTCATCCAGCGGCTGCGCACTGGCATGTCGGCCAGCACTTGCCATCGCACGCGCAAAAATCGCGTCATGAACTGCAGGTCCAAGCATGGTATCGAAGCGGGTGCTAGCCACAATCATGATTCGAGAACGCACCCACTCCAGCCCACCGAACACCATGAATAGAAACACCGTGATAACGGTCAGCACGACCAGCGTGGGAACGCTGCCGGTGGAAAGCACCCGGTCATAAACCTGCAACATATAGAGCGAGGGCACCAACATCAGTAAATTGAGAAACATACTGAACAGTGCTGCCGAAAAAACAGCAGAGCGCGAAGCACGCGCGATGGCTTGCAGCACAGGCGGCAGCGCGTTGTCTGTCGACTTGGAAGATTCTTCAGTCAATCCAAGCCCCCTCATGCCATTAGTCAGTTATTTTTTAATTGACCTACAGGCTAATTTTTAAAACTCACTTCGACAAGAGGCCTTCCATTGGAAGATGCGAGGCGATGATGAATAAACGCAACAATGAATGTCGATTGGTCTAAAAATTGTGGGAGAAAGACGGGCCTTTACGCTAATGGCGAACTTCTCAATGGGGTGCGTAGTAGCTTTTTATGGTACATCTGCAAATCAAAAATTCTGGCAAACTAAAGTCGAAGTGGGTTTGATTGAGGATTAGGTCGAGGATAAGGTTGAAGCAGGTGATTCGAGCTGCATCTAAACTGCACTCGGGCTGCATGCCGTCCGCCCGCGAACCAGTAACGCCGTCATTCAGACTTGATCGCCACATCAGCCCATTTCAGCGCCATGCGTATAGCCATCCTCGATAACGATGCTGCTCAAGCCGAGCGAATGAGCCTTTGGTTGAGCAGCCCAATGGCTGAGCTGCATCGATTTGACAGCCTGGAGGCGATGCTCCAACGCCTGCGCAAAGGCGAAATTGATCTGATGGTCGTGCACTGGCCAGCTGCGACCGACCTACAGCACCTCAAGGAAGCTATCGATCACCGATCTCCGATCGTGCCTTTACTGCTGGTGACGGAGCGCGCAAAGGTGGACGCGCAGACCGTCTTGCTAAACCATCCGGCCGTGGATTATTTGCTCAAACCTCTCAGGCAGGCGGATCTTGTCACACGAGTCAGCGTGCTGAAAAAGCGATTTCACGCGGCCAGCACCAAGCCTGAAGATCATCATGCATTTGGGTCTTATCTGTTTGATATACACGCAGGCCAGGTCAGCATAAGTGGCGAGGTCATACGCATGACCGAAAAAGAATTCCGGCTTGCCCTGCTGTTCTTTCGACATATGGGCAAACCTCTGTCCCGTGCATTTATCCTCGAATCGGTATGG